>JAFRVM010000233.1 GCA_017438505.1 Clostridia bacterium
TACAAGATCCGTGAGGCTCAGCTCGAAAAGATCCCTTATATGCTGGTTGTCGGCGATAAGGAGGTCGAAAGCGGCACGGTTTCGGTTCGTTCCCGCAAGGAGGGCGACCTCGGCAGCAAGACGGCAGAAGATTTCATCGCCGCCGCCCTCATGGAAGTCGCCACAAGAAAGCTTTGATGCTTTGGCATCACATAACTTTTTGCGACAGCAATAAATTATAATCGTACTGAAAAACCCGGGCAGCTGCAAAGCTGCCCGGGTTGGTTTGCTTGGTTGTGATTATAAGCCTCCCTTGCCCTAAAGGGAGGCTATTGACAGCCGCCAAAAGTCCCGTGACGCCAGAGCATGCCAGCGGGTGCTACCCGCCCGCGTCAGCGGTGGAGGGATTTTTATTCACAATTATTCGTTTGTTCTTTAAGAGGGTTTTTTTATATCCCTCCGTCAACGCCTTAGGGCGTTGCCACCTCCCTTTAGGGCAAGGGAGGCTATTGACAGCCGCCAAAAGTTCCGTAATGCCAAAGCATGTCCCTCATGACAATGAGTTTTTAAGCTCACGCTCGGCCTGCGGCATGCGCAGGTAAACCGGGTCAAGGCGGGCGGCGGGGAGAATTTCTCCCTGTTTATATAAAATTTCCGCCGTTTGAGCAACCGCAAAACCGCGCGGGTACCTGAGATTATGCGGCACGGCACAAATTTTTTTACCTTCGTCGGCGCGAAGCACAAGTTCCGCCCCGTCGCCGGTTATATATACATTCTCGTTTGAATATTTTTCGTAAAGCTCGGCAATAAGCTCGGGGACGGCTATCGCTCTGTCCTCGCAAAGCCGCTCAAAATTGCCGTTTTTTGCCGAGAAAACAGCGTTATAAACCTGATTTCGCCTTGCGTCCATTGCAGCGCTGATTATGCCGTCAAAGCAGGCGGCAGTGCGGGCGATAGCCTCAAGAGAGGAGACCGAAACGCACGGTTTGCCGGTGGCGAAGGCAAGCCCCTTGACCGTTGCCACGCCGATCCTCACTCCGGTAAAAGAGCCCGGGCCGGTGGTTACGGCAAAAAGGTCTATATCGGCGCAGGAAAATCCCGCGCTTTTAATAACGCTGTCAATAAGGGGCATAAGAGTCTGCGAATGAGTCAGCCCGTTATTTATAAACCCCTCGGAAATTATTTTTCCGTCCTCGTAAAGGGCGGCGGCCACCGAGACCGACGCGCTGTCCGCGGCTAAAATTTTCATTGAACCTCGCTCCAGTCTGTTTTGATAACGCGGTCGCTCTCCAGCTCCCCGCGCGAAATTTCTATTCTCACGGCGTCGTCGGGCAGGGCGTTTTCGATATTTTCGCTCCATTCGATAAGCAGAACGCAAGGCTCGCCCAGATAATCGAAAAATCCCGTGGAATAAAGGTCGTCCCAGCTCTCCACGCGGTACATATCAAAGTGATAAACCGGCAGTCTGCCCGCATATTCGTGAACAAGGGCAAAGGTGGGACTGCTTACCCTGTCATCGCTGTCAAGGCCTTTTACCACGCCGCGGATAAAGGCGGTTTTACCCATTCCCATACCGCCGAAAAAGGCAAAGGTGACGGCACTGTTTATTTTTTTGCCAAATTCCTCCCCCAGGCTTTGGGTTTCGAAATCGGAATGTGTGATAAATTCTTTCATATTAAAAGAGTCCCTGAATTTTTCCATCGTCGGAAATATCAATTCTGACCGCCGAGGGCTGTTTGGGAAGTCCCGGCATGGTCATAATATTGCCCGTGTGCACCACGACAAAGCCCGCTCCGCCCGAAAGGGTGACGGTATCGACGTGTATTACAAAGCCCGTGGGTCGGCCGAGCAGCGATGGGTTATCCGACAGCGAATACTGGGTTTTTGCCATACATACCGGCAGACCGTCGGCAAGAGAGCCGATTTCCTTAATATTTTTATCGGCGGCGGCGGAATATTCCACTCCGTCCGCGCCGTAAACCTTGCGGGCGATTATCTCGATTTTTTCTTTAAGGCTCAGATCAAGCGGATAGAGGGGCCTAAAATCCGAGCTCTGCCCGGCAGCCTCGCACACCCGCTTTGCAAGCTCAATTCCTCCCTCGCCGCCTTTGCCGAATACCTCGGAAAGGGCAAAAGACGTCCCCATATCGGTGCAGTAGTTTTTGATTATATCAAGCTCGCCCTCGGTGTCGGTATCAAAGTGATTTATTGCTACGACAACCGGAATGCCGAACTGCTGTAAATTCTTTATGTGAGCGCCGAGGTTGACAATTCCCGCGCGCAAAGCCTCTTCGTTGGGCTTGGAAAGCTCCGCCTTTGGCACGCCGCCGTTGTATTTAAGAGCTCGCACGGTGGCTACAAGCACCGCCGCGCAGGGGGTAAGTCCGCCCGCTCTGCATTTTATATCAAAGAATTTCTCCGCGCCGAGATCTGAGCCGAAGCCCGCCTCGGTGATGCAGTAATCTGCAAGATGGAGAGCAAGCCGGGTTGCTCGCAGCGAGTTGCAGCCGTGGGCGATATTTGCAAAAGGTCCGCCGTGCATAATTGCGGGAGAACCCTCAAGGGTCTGAACAAGATTGGGCTTTATCGCGTCGGCAAGCAGAGCCGCCATAGCCCCCACTGCGCCGAGGTCTTTGGCAAATACCGGCTCGCCCTTAAAGTTGCGGGCAACCAGTATTCTTCCAAGGCGCTCTTTCAGGTCGGAAAGGTCGCGCGCAAGGCACAAAATCGCCATAACCTCGCTTGCAACCGTAATGATAAAGCCGTCCTCGCGGGGAACGCCGTTGGCCTTGCCGCCCATACCTACCATAACCCTGCGCAAATTGCGGTCGTTCATATCAAGACAGCGCTTGAAGGTTACCGTGCGGCCGTCTATGCCGAGCTCGTTGCCCTGCTGAATGTGGTTATCCAGCATGGCGCACAGCAGATTGTTGGCCGCGGTGATGGCGTGCATATCGCCGGTAAAATGCAGGTTTATATCCTCCATGGGTACAACCTGAGAGTATCCGCCGCCTGCGGCTCCTCCCTTTATTCCGAAAACAGGGCCCATCGAGGGCTCGCGCAGAGCGACAATCGCCTTTTTGCCGAGCTTTGCCATAGCCTGACCCAAACCCACCGAGGTTGTAGTCTTGCCCTCGCCTGCGGGGGTGGGATTGATGGCGGTAACAAGTATCAGCCTGCCCTGCGGACGGGACTGAACCGATTTTAAAAACGACTCGCTGATTTTCGCCTTGTATTTACCGTAACATTCCAGCTCGTCGGCGGGAATATCAAGACTTTTTGCCACCTCGGTTATGGGGAGCATCTTACAGTTCTGCGCAATTTCTATATCAGAAAACATATCAAAACACCTTTTGCCTTTATTTTTTCTAATATGATAGCATATTTAACGGAATTTTTAAAGTATTTTACTTGTACATTCACAAAAAAAATTATATAATAACGGTGTATATGTATTATCAGTCTTATTTTTGAGGTGAATATACGCTTGGAAAAAACACGTTCCTTTTTTGAGGGCTTTATAAATTTCTTTAAAAACCTGTTTTTTGCGGTGGTCGGCTACATAAGGGATACCTACCGGGCATACTGGGCTATGTGCATAGCCACAACCTGCTTCGGTCTTGTTATCGTTGCCAGCGCAACCCGTACCGCCGACAGCCATCGTACCCTTATAATGCAGATTCTTGCCGTTACCATCGGATACTTTGGTGCGCTCATACTTTCAAATATAGACTATGAGCGTCTTGGCGAGCTGTGGCCGTTTGTGGGGGGATTCACGCTGCTTTTGGAGCTTTCGTGCTTTGTAATCGGTTCGGACGCCGGCAACGGCGCGGACGACCGCGCCTGGCTTATCTTCCGCGTAGGCGGCTTCGGATTCAGTTTCCAGCCTTCGGAGCTGCTGAAAATCGGCTTTATAATAACCTTCTCATATCACCTCAGCAAGGTTGTGCGGGCAGGAAAATTTAAAAACTTTACCCAGATTATGCTGCTTGCAATTCACGGTATGATTCCCGTTGCCATAGTTGCCGCCACCGGTGACCAGGGTTCGGCTCTTGTCTTCCTATTTATGTTCATCATTATAATGGTCGGAGCGGGACTTGCGTGGTACTATCTTGTACTCGGCTTAGGAGCTATCGGGTGTATGGTGCCCATACTTTGGAAATTCCTCATGAGCAACGACCAGAAAAAGCGATTTACCGCGGTATACTTCCCTGACCGCGGAGACACCGCCGACACCCTCTACCAGCAAAATCTGGCTAAAACGGCTATCGGTTCGGGTCAGATAACCGGACGAGGACTTTTTAAAGGTCCTATGGTTGAATCGGGCAAAAACTACGCCGACCACAACGACTTCATCTTCTCGGTCGTGGGCGAAGAGCTGGGATTTATCGGCGCGGTTGCATGTATGCTTATGCTTTTTACAATTATGGTGCTCACACTTCGCGCCGCTTTCAAATCCCACGATGAGATGGGAAAATACATCTGCCTCGGATATTTTGGAATGATATCGGTGCAGACAATGATAAACATTGGAATGTGCGTAGGAGTTCTTCCGGTTATCGGTATCACGCTGCCGTTTTTCAGTGCCGGCGGATCCTCCAGTATGTGTATGTACTTCGGCGTCGGACTTGTGGTCAGCGTTTTTATGAGGCGCAAGGAAACCAACCTGCGGCTTAACGTATAGCCATGTTTAAAAAAATAAAACCGACTGAAATTCTTTTGCTTATTGCCGCTGTCGCGTGTTTTACGGTTTTTGCTTCCGATTATCTGCGTGACGCTTACGGCGCGGACAGCGTGGAGCTTAAAACCGCCGAACGCTCCGCCAAAAGCCGGCTGTATGCTCCTCCCGAGAGCTCCGAGCCGGAGAGCGGCGTGCCCGGACGCGCAGTTTTGGACGAGGAAAAAATAAATATCAACACCGCTTCGGCCGCGGAGCTTGCAACCCTGCCGGGCATAGGCGAGGTGCGTGCGCGGGCGATAATAGATTTTCGTGAAAAAATCGGCGGATTTTCCTCTGTCTCCCAGCTTTTGCTTGTGGACGGCATAGGCGAAAAAACATACGAAAAAATAAAAGACCTTTGCACGGTTTAACATTTTTCGGAGGACGAATATGTTTAAAAATATTAGCCGCTCGGCGATTATGACTGTTTTTGTTATTTTGAGTGTGGGATTTCTGGCTTCCGCCTGCATACTTTCATGCGCCGGCGTTGAAACCTCCGCTTGTATTATGGCGGTATGTTCCTGTTTTATTGCGCTTATCGGCATAATAGTTCTCTCTCGTTATGCCAAAACCCCCGAGACTGCGGAAAAAAACGGCAGCAGCGGCGAGCAGCTGACCGAATCCGATTTAAAGGAGTAAAAAAATGCCCTCTGCCCTTACACATTACTATTTTGCCAGGCGCACGGCTGCTGAGCTTGGAGCAAAAAACATCTCTGTGGAGAAGGACGCCTTCTGCTTTGGAAGTCAGGGCCCCGACGTCCTTTTTTCACACCGCTTCATGCAGCCGAAAAAATCACTTTCCCGCTACGGCTCTCGCGTTCACCACGAAAACCCTCTGCTTTTTCTTGAGCTTTGTGAAAAATACATTAAAGAAACGAATTTTGCCGAGCCGGGCCGCTCCTATGTTCTGGGAGTTTTGTGTCACTATATGCTGGACAGCACTGCGCACCCCTATGTCCACGCAAAAATGAAGGAGCTTTCGGCAAAGCACCCTAAAAAAACTGACGATTACCCCTGGCATACTCAGATTGAGACCTGCATTGATATAATTATTCTGCGCTACGAGACCGGCTCGCTGCCCACCGATATTTCGCTCAGAATGTGCGCCCCGAAAAACAAGGAACTTTGGGCTGAAATCGGACGTTTCTGGCAGTACATTCTGAAAAATATGTTCGATGTTCAGATTGACGACGCCGAGGCTGCCCGTCTGGGAAAAGATATGCGCACACGGCTGGGGCTTCGCAATAACCGCGTTATGATAAAAAAGCCTATTTTTGAGTTTGGCGAAAAGCTGCTCGGTTTGAGCAGCAAGGGCTCGGCTCACCTTATGGGCATAAGCGAAGGCACCATTGACTATGCCAACAACTCCCGCCGCCCGTGGGCTCCTCCCCAGACCCCGGACGATACGAGAAATCTTTCGTTTTTTGATTTATACGAACAGACAATTATAAAAACCGCTAAAATTCTGCCCGAATTTTTATCCCGCGCCGAGGGCGTAAATAAATCGGCTTCTTCAGATAACTTGCAGCCCCTTTGGGAGAGCAGGAACTTCAGCGGCAAAATTGTTAAATGCTGACATAAAGACTTGAGGAAGGGAGGGCTGCACCGTGCCGCTTATTTCGGTCATTGCCCCCTGTTACAACGAAGAGCCCGCTATCCCCGCTTTTTACAGTGAAATAACCAAGGTTGCCGACAGTATGAAAAGCAAACACGGCGTCGACTTTGAGATAATATTCGTTAACGACGGCTCGGCGGACGGCTCTCTTGATATTATGCGCTCACTTGCCAAAAAGGACAGGCGGGTGCGCTATATATCCTTTTCACGCAATTTCGGCAAGGAGGCCGGCATTTTTGCCGGACTTTCGGCTTCAAAAGGCGACTTTACCGCCATTATGGACGCCGATTTGCAGGATCCTCCCTATCTGCTTGAAGAGATGTATACGGGAATTACCGAAGAAGGCTACGACTGCGTGGCTGCCCGAAGGGTCAGCCGCAAGGGCGAGCCGCCCATACGCTCGTTTTTTGCCCGCCGTTTTTACTCCCTTATGCGAAAAACCTCCAAAATAGAAATTGCCGACGGCGCGAGGGATTTTCGCCTTATGACCAGGAAAATGACCGACGCGGTGCTCAGTCTTTCGGAGCGCAACCGTTTTTCAAAGGGCATTTTCGGCTGGGTAGGCTTTGATACAAAGTGGGTGGAATATGAAAATATCGAGCGGGTCGCAGGCGAGACAAAGTGGAGCTTTTGGCAGCTTGTTGCCTATTCCGTTGAGGGTATATGCTCCTTTTCCACATTTTTACTCTCTCTTGCCACCTGGGTGGGAATTTTCTTCTGCTTCGCGGCATTTTTGTTCATAGCTTTTATACTTATCCGCTCGCTTTTCTGGCAGGATCCGGTATCCGGCTGGTCGTCCACCATGTGCGTAATGCTGCTTCTGGGCGGACTTCAGCTATTCTGCACCGGCGTTTTGGGAAAATATCTCTCCAAAACATATATAGAAACAAAAAACCGCCCTCTTTATGTCGTTAAAGAGACGGAAGAAGATATAATAATCTGAAAGGAAGGTTATTTATGAAAAGATTTTTTGCAGCGTTTCTTGCATCGGTTCTTGTGTTCGGACTTTTAGGCTGCGGCGCAAAGAGCAAAACCAAAACCGATCCCACAAAATTTGTCGTTGAGCTTGAGGGCAACCCCACCACGGGCTATCAGTGGGACTGCAGAATAATTGACGAAAACATTGTAAAGCTTTCCGGCAGCAACTATCAGCAGAGTGATAACCCCGAAGGTCTTGTAGGCGTAGGCGGTACATACAAATTTGTTATCGAGGCTCTTGCCGAGGGCGAAACCGACGTTGTATTCACCTATTCCCGCCCTTGGGAAAACACCGATCCCGCCGAGACGGTAACATATCATTTTACAGTTGACGCAAGCAAAAACATTTCCGGCGTTATCGTAGAGTAACAGATAAAGTGCTCGCTTTTTTACGCTGCGTCAAATATCTTTTATAAACCTTTGTAAAATTAACCCCGGACAGTAAATGCTGTCCGGGGTTTTTGCGATTGTCAGGTTTTACTGCATCCGCCGCAGTGCGGGCAGCCTGAGCACTTTTGTCCGCAGGGGCCGATGCCTGCTTTAATTAGATTTACTATAACAATAATAAAGTTCCGTAATGCCAAAGCACACCCGCCACGGCAGTGGCAAGCCAAAACGGACAGCATATTAAAATGCTGCCCGTTTTTTTAACGTCTTATAACAGTTATCAGAAATCAAACTGCGCGATTACATAATCTCCCGCCGCATGATGGATAGGAAGGATCACGCAGGTTTTGCCGTCCTTGATAAAGTAGTTGCCGGATGAATATTCGGCGTTGCTTATCTCCTCGTAGACTGCGTCCTCAACGGACTGGCTTCCGTCAATACCGTAATAGATTTCAAGCTCGGGGATAAGCTCCTCAACGGTGGAAATGGGACCGCCGCTGATGATCTCAAACTTGCCTTCCCCCGCTGCCTTGGCTATTTCTCTGCGCTTATCTTCGGGCAGACCGGCAAGAGTGATCTCATCGCCCGTTTTCATATCGATTGTGTGGGCCGAAGCGTAAGCAAAGGGATGAGCCGCGCCGACATAGTAAATACTTCCGTAAAAAACTATCGAAAGAATATCGTCGGTCTGTGTGGCGACCTCATAGGTAACCTCGTAGTATTCTACCGTATCAATAGTTGCTCCGCCCTCGAGCTCGGAGGTTTCGCCGATATTAAACGAAGCGAACTCCTCGTTCCACTTATCCTGCTTATCGGCAAGAGCCCAGCCGGCAATTTGCGGGTAAACAACGTCGATTTTATTGCCGTCGCCCTTATCGAGCTTTATGCCGTCAACCTTTTCGATTGAATAGGCGGCCGTGGCGGCAGGTTCGGAATCGGTTTGAGTCTTATTTGCCTTGCATGAGCAAAGCAGGGTCAGCGACAGTACCGCCGCAAGGAAAATTGCTGTAAATCTTTTCATTAGATAACACCTTTCTGTTATTTCATTTATTCCAAAGATTGGAACTTAGTCCTCTTTCAGCAAGGCTTTATAGGTCTTGATATATTCGTTTGCGCTCTTGCCCCAGCTATTGTCGCAGTTCATGGCGCGCTCGACTAAAATATTCCAGCCGTCACGGTTTGCGTAGCCCTCAAGGGCACGGGTCATGGCGTACTCCATATCGCCGGCGTTGTAGGAGTTAAAGGTAAATCCGTTGCCCTCGCCGTTTCCGCTGTCAAAGATGGAGTCTTTAAGTCCGCCTGTCTCGCGCACAATGGGAATGGAGCCGTAGCGCAGGGCTATCATCTGCGAAAGTCCGCAGGGCTCGCTCTTTGAAGGCATGAGGAAGATATCCGAGCCGGCGTAGATCTTGTGCGAAAGCTCGGGAACAAAGCCGAAGCAGGCTATGCACTTGCCCGGATGCTTGTTCTGCATATCCTTAAAGAAGTTTTCATACTCCCAGTCGCCCGAGCCGAGAATTACAAACTGAACGTCGTGGTTTGATAAAAAGCCGTCCAGCACGAATTTGATAAGGTCAAGACCCTTGTGTGAAACCATACGGGTGACCATACCTATAAGGGGAACGTCGGGATTCTGCGGCAGGCAGAGTCTTTCCTGAAGTTTGAGTTTGTTTTCGCGCTTGCCCTCGATAAAGCTCTGGCTGTCGTAGTTGATGTAGATATCCTTGTCGGTGGCGGGGTCATAAAGAACTGTGTCAATGCCGTTGAGTATGCCCTTTAATTTCCAGTTGCGGGTCTGCAGAATGGGGCTAAGGCCATGCGCAAACCACGGGTCTAAAATCTCGGTGGCGTAGGTGGGACTTACCGTTGTAATCATATTGGCAGTCTCGATTGCGCCCTTCATAAGGTTTACGCAGCCGTCATATTCCACAACGCTGCGGGCAGCCTTGGGAATACCCAAAACGTCCTCGAGAAGTTCAAAGCCGTACTTGCCCTGATACTGGATGTTATGGATGGTAAATACCGTCTTAATTCCGCTGTACCACTCGCTCTTTGAGTAGAAAAGGTCGTGGTAAATGGGAATAAGCGCCGTCTGCCAATCGTTTGCGTTTATAATGTCGGGTTTAAAGTCGATGACCGGCAGCATTTCGAGCACCGCTCTCGAGAAGAAGGCAAAGCGCTCGGCGTCGTCGTAGTGGCCGTAAAAACCCTGACGCTTAAAATAATACTGGTTGTCGAGCAGATAATAGATTACGCCGTTTGCGCGCGCCTCAAAAACGCCGCAGTACTGTCTTCTCCACGCAACGGGAACAGACAGGCTGGCGATAAATCTCATATTGTTTCTCAGCTCCTGCGGGATGCTCTCATACAGAGGTATAACCACCCTTGCGCCCACAAGACGCTGACGCATTGCCTGCGGAAGACTTCCTATAACGTCCCCGAGTCCGCCCGAAGCGGCAAAGGGTAGTGCCTCACTGGCAGCAAATAGTACTTTCATATTTTATAACTCTCCTTTTTGGGCGCAAATTTTCGCTTTTGCCCGTAAAGTTATTTTTTTTGTCAAGGCTTTAGACCACGCTGCCCTTGTTTACATAAACCGGGTAGGATTCAAAGCCCACAAGCTTGCGTCCGTCGTTTAGAACAGCGTTTTTATCAATAATTACGTTGACAAGCTCGCAGTCCTCGCCTATTACGCAGTCCTGCATTATAATGCAGTTTTTGAGCACGGCGCCCTTTTTGACCTTGGCTCCGCGGAAGAGCACGCAGTTTGTTACCTCGCCGTCGATAATGCAGCCGTCGGCAACAAAGGAGTTGACAACCTGAGAGCCCAGACCGTATTTTGCGGGCTGCTCGTCGCGCACCTTTGTAAAGATAGGACGGTCGGGATTAAAGAGGTCGGTGCGAACCTTTGATTTAAGCAGATCCATATTTGCCTCAAAGTACTGACCGACCGAGTTGATAACGCCGGTGTAGCCGTCAAACTTATAGCCGTAAACCTTGCCCTGATCAATGGATTTCATAATAAGGTCGCGGCGAAAATCCACCTTGCCCTCGTTAAAGCAGCGCTTTAAGGAATCGATGAGGAACTGTCTGCCCATTACATACATATTCATGCCCCATGCCGATTTTTCATCTGCCATATCGGCGGGAATCGTGCCTGTTACTCTGCGCGATTTGTTTACATCAAGCACAAGCTTTTCGGCGGTGTGCTTGGGAGCGCCGCCTGCTTTGTAAGCGATTGTTATATCTGCCTTTTTCTCGATGTGAGCCTTAACAAGAGCCGAAACGTCGATATTGCAGACTATATCGCAGTCGGTAAGAACAACGTAGTCCTCCTGGCTGCCCCTTAAAAAGCTGAGGTTGCCGAGCAGAGCCTCTACCTTGCCGTGATAAATTCCCGTACCTGTGGAGAAGGGCGGCAAAATGGAAAGTCCGCCGCGTTTACGCGATAGATCCCACGATTTACCCGAGCCAACGTGGTCGAGCAGCGACTGATAATTGCTTTTTGCTATTACGCCTATTTTGTTTACGCCTGAATTGACAAGATTTGATATCTGAAAATCTATAAGACGGTATCTGCCGCCGTAGGGCACCGAGCCCATTGTGCGGACGTCGGTCAGCTCGCGGAGCATTTCGTCGTGTGTATTGGAAAAGATTATGCCAAGTACATTATTTCCTCTCATTTCTTTTCAGCCTCCTCTACATCCTGCTCTATCATAGCCTTGGGGGGGATTTTTACTCCGTTTCCTATTTTTACGTTCGCGCCGACAACCGCAACGCCCCAGGAATCCTTTTCGGGGCAGTCCTCGGGACGCAGACCGATAACGGCGTTTTCACCGATAACGGTATTTTCGGCAACGATGGCGTACTGAACGACCGCGCCCTTTTTGATTACCGCGCCGGGCATTATGATAGAGTCGGGTACTACCGCGCCTTTTTCAACGGTAACGCCCGCAAACAGCACGGCAAACACAAGATTTCCGTAAACCTCGCAGCCTTCGGTGACACGCGAGTTCTGAACGACCCCGCCCGTGCCGATATAGTGCGGGGGCAATATGGGGTTGCGCGAATAAATTTTCCAGCTGTTGTCCGAAAGGTCAAGCGGAACATTGGGGTCAAGAAGGTCCATATTTGCCTCCCAGAGAGAATCAATCGTTCCTACGTCCTTCCAGTAGCCGTCAAAGTCCCATGCCACCATTTTTTCGCCTGCGGCGAGCATTGTGGGCAGAATGTTTTTACCGAAGTCGTTGGAGGACTTGGGGTCGGCCTCGTCAAGCTCAAGATACTTGCGCAGCTTGCTCCATGTGAAGATATATATACCCATGGAAGCCTTGTTTGACTTGGGATGAGCGGGTTTTTCGTCAAATTCGTAAATAGTGCCGTCCTCGCGGGTATTCATAATACCGAAGCGGGGAGCCTCCTCCCAGGGAACTTCTAAGGAAGCAACCGTGCAGTCGGCGCCTTTGGCCTTGTGATAGGCGAGCATTTCGGAATAATCCATTTTATAGATATGGTCGCCGGAGAGAATTACTACGTAATCGGGGTCATAGCGCTCGATAAAAGCGATGTTCTGATAAATGGCGTTTGCGGTGCCCTTGTACCAGTCGGCACCCTTCTGACGCTGATAGGGGGGCAAAACATGAACGCCGCCGTTCATGGAATCAAGATCCCACGGCTGGCCGTTTCCTATGTAATCGTTAAGCACCAGGGGCTGATACTGAGTAAGTACGCCCACGGTGTCGATACCCGAATTTACGCAGTTTGACAGCGGAAAGTCGATGATCCTGTACTTTCCGCCAAAGGGTACTGCAGGTTTGGCAAGATTTTTTGTCAGAGCATAAAGACGGCTGCCCTGTCCGCCGGCAAGAAGCATTGCTACACATTCCTGCTTGTGAAACATTTATATTCCTCCCTTGATTAGAATTTTTATTTTTTATTTTTATCGGTCGAAGTTGCCTTCGGCTTTTTATCATCTGATTTTTTTATACCCCTCGGACGCACATGCTTAAAGTAAAGCACGCTCATGGCGGGCAGGCAGAAGCTTATGGAGTTGTCAAAGCCGTGCATGGGGATATTTTCGACCTTGATATTCTCCTTGTTGCCCGCTCCCCCGCCGCCGAATTCGGTATCGTCGGTGTTGAAAACGACCTTATAAGAGCCGCTCTGCGGAACGCCTATGCGGTAGTTGTCGCGCTGAACGGGACAGAAGTTGCATACAATAATAATTTCGTTGCCGCTTTTGTCCATTCGACGAAAGGCGATAATAGACTGCTGATAGTCGTCGTTGGCGATCCACGAGAAGCCCTCCCACGAGAAGTCGATTTCCCACAGGGGCGAGTTTTTGAGATAGAAGTTATTGAGCGCGCGGGTAAAGTCCTGAGTCTTTTTGTGCATATCGTATTCAAGAAGCACCCAGTCAAGCGCCGACTGGAAGTCCCACTCCTTGAACTGGCCGAACTCGCTGCCCATAAAGAGCAGCTTTTTGCCGGGATGCGCCATCATATAAGCGAGGAAGGTGCGAAGTCCCGCAAATTTCTGCTCATATTCGCCCGGCATTTTGTTAATGAGCGAGCCCTTGCCGTGCACAACCTCATCGTGAGAGATAGGCAGGACAAAGTTTTCGGAAAAGGCGTAGAAGAAAGAGAATGTAAGAGAATCGTGATTATATGAACGTGAGAGCGGGTCGAGCGACATATAGCGCAGCATATCGTTCATCCAGCCCATATTCCATTTGTAGTTAAAGCCCAGACCGCCGATATCGGTGGGTTTTGAAACCATGGGCCATGCCGTCGATTCCTCGGCGATCATCATGGCGTAGGGGAACTCGCGGAAAATGGTCTCGTTAAGTATATGGAAAAAGTCGATAGCCTCCAGATTTTCCTTGCCGCCGAAGCGGTTGGCTATCCATTCGCCGTTTTTGCGGTTGTAGTCGAGGTAGAGCATAGATGCGACCGCGTCGACGCGCAGACCGTCTATGTGGTATCTGTCAAACCAGCTGCAGGCGCTGGATATAAGGAAGGAACGCACCTCATTGCGTCCGTAATCGAATACGTTTGTACCCCACTCCTTGTGCTCGCCCTTGCGGGAGTCGGGGTATTCATAACAAGCAGTGCCGTCAAAGTTGTAAAGTCCGTGGGCGTCCTTGGGGAAATGCGCGGGAACCCAGTCAAGAATTACGCCTATGCCCGCCTGATGCAAAAGGTCGACAAACTTCATAAAGTCCTCGGGGGTGCCGTAGCGCGAGGTGGGAGCAAAATATCCGGTTACCTGATAGCCCCACGAGCCGTCATACGGGAACTCCGAGATAGGCAGCAGCTCAATGTGAGTGTAGCCCATATCCTTGACATATGGAATGAGCTCCTGAGCCATTTTTTCATAAGAGAAGGGGTTGCCGTCGGGGTAGGTTTTCCACGAGGAAAAGTGTACCTCGTAAATATTTACCGGGCGGTTGTAATGGTCGCCCTTGCGCAAAGAGCACCACTTGCCGTCGCCCCACTTGTAGCCGTCGGTCTCGTAATAGCGCGAGGCTGTGGCGGGAGCGGTCTCGCCGTGGGAGGCGTAGGGGTCGGCCTTCATGTTAAATTCGCCGCGCTTTGTCTCGATGCAGTATTTGTAGCGGTCAAAGCGCTCGATGCCGGTTATAAAGCATTCCCACAGACCGCTGTCCAGTCTGTACATGCGGTTGGCATTATTGTTCCAGTCGTTAAAATCGCCCACAACCGACACGTTTTTCGCTTCGGGAGCCCATACGCGGAAGATAACGCCCTCGGCTCCGTCGCGCACATCGGCGTGCGAGCCTAAAAATTCGTAAGCCAGATGGTCGGTTCCGTTCTGGAAGCCGACGATCCAGTCGGCAAAACTTATTCTAGCCATAATTGAGGTCTCCTTAGATTTTATATTTATCCGTTTTTATAATATCAGCTAATTAAATAAATTGCAATAGTTTTTGTTAATTTTCTTATAAGGTTTTATTATTTTTTTGCGGTATTATGTTCAATTTTCATAAATATAATGCCATTTGTTTGTTAAATTGGCAAAAATAACCTGTAAACGGGCGAAAATCGGCCAAAAATTTTCGCTCATTTTTCATTTTACTACACGCTGTTTATTGAAATTGCCCAAATTATGTCGAGCGGGGAGCCCCCGTGGGGCGGACAATGTCCGCTTTGATGCTTTGGCATTGCAAAACTTTTAGCGGCTATAATAAATCTTAACCGCACAGAGAAAAACAGACAGCATTGGGTGCTATCTATTTTTGTTTGTGCTTATTACGCTGAAAATACGGTAGGGACGAGCATTGCTCGTCCGAATTTTAGGGAATAAGATTAACAAATAAGATAAATCCGTGGTTTATCAAAAGTCCCGTGACGCCAGAGCATGTCCCCACCGACAGGTGGAAACCAAAACGGACAGCACCTGATGCTGTCCGTTTTTCTTGCGTGCGATTAACATTTATTATATCGACAAAAAATTATGTGATGCAACACATTGCCCGCGGGGGCTCCCCGCCGTGATGCAACACATCAAAACAGGCTTTGCCTGCGCTCATGCCGCGCGGGCATTTACTTTCCCA
>JAFRVM010000234.1 GCA_017438505.1 Clostridia bacterium
CTCACCGGCACCGAGCTGGGCGGTCTTAAAATCCAGTCTACCGACAGTTTGGTTCAGTTCTGCCGTGAGCGCAAACCCAAGGCGGCTTTCCTATGCCTGCCGCGTGAGGGCGTCGAAAAAACCGTCGAAGCGCTTATCGACTGCGGAGTAACGGCCTTCTGGAACTTCAGCCACTACGATATCGCCATGAACTACCCGGATAAGGATGTCATTGTCGAGAACGTGCACATGAACGATTCGCTTATGACCCTCTGCTATCAGATAACCGCTATCGAGCATCCCTATACCCACGAGGAAAACTGAATACTATAAAACGACCGCCCTGTTCTGATAAAAGAACAGGGCGGTTTTGCATATTTGATTTATGCTCCGGTAAAGGGGGAGGTATGCGTATATGAGTAAATAATATTTCCATCGGTATCTATAACGAAAGTCTTTTGATAATATTTGCTCATCGTATCGGTGATGGAAGATCCGTAGATAAGAATCCTGTTATCCGACGCTCCTGCGCATCTTGCGCGGATTTCCGTAAGGCCTTTTGACTTTCCGTTCATCTGTTTGCAGTCCACTTCAAAAACCTTCTCGATTTTATCAAATCTTTCTCCGATTTTATAGAGGGTGTTGTCGGCAAAAACAAGCAGATAATTATCGGTAAAGGCTAAATCGTCAGTCTGCCATCTGGGTAATCCCGAAACAAGGTCTTCGTATTCGCCAGTCTCCAGGTTGAATCTTGAAAGGGTGTATGTGTCTTGTACGATGCGGTATTTGGCGGTGTACAGGCAGTCGTTCTTAGCCTCGACAGCCTTGCCCGGAACGACCTTTTGACCGTCCTCTAAGCTTTTATCGGTGGAATAGGTATAGTCTTCAAACGGGTTGTAATAATAAATTCTATCCTTGTACTCGAACAGGTAATGTCTGTATGGAATCTGTGTCGCCGTATTGTTCTCATACTCAAGCTTATAGCTCTTGCCGTCATGGTAGTCACTGTACATAACGAAGTCTTTACAATAAATGAAAAACAAATATTCGCAATCGGCGAGTACCGTTTCTTTACCGTTCTTTTTCATTACAAACTGGAAGTATGATTTACCGTTGTTATCATCATTTAGTTCCCGCAAATAATAAATCTTGTCATCTACTATGCGGATGTTGCATGTATATCCTTTTTCTACAAGCGTTCGTTTGCCGTTTTTAACGTTGTATAGCCCGTTCAGGTCGGCGTTTACCGGAAGCATAAGGTAAAAACCGGACCGGTCGCTTAAAAAGCCGGAAGCATAGAAATCTTCATTCTCGCGGCGAGGCGCGGATACAGTTTGTCCGTCGGGGATACTTTCGTCCTTTGTAAAGGGAACATAGGAAACATTGTCGGCAAGCATAATTGTTCCTTCGCTCCATTTCACGCCTTCAACCCAGCCGGTATCCCTCTTTTTGGGAGTGTCATCTTCGGGCTGACTTTCCGGCTCGGAAACGGTCGATTCTGTTTCGGGCTGGCTTGATACCGGCTCGGGCAGGGCGGAGTCGGTATCGCCGCCGTCGGCTTTAGCGCAGCTGCAAAGCAGCATTGCAAAAATAATAGCACAAACAATTACAAAATACAGTTTTTTCATTTTTCACATCTCCTTAAAATTGTCATAACACATTTGTAAAACCGGGTTCAAACGGTTATAACACAATTTTAACCGTTACTTTTCAAAAGTCAACCAAAGTAACAGCATTGTAATTTTATTACACCAAAATGTAACCCATTTGTTATTTTATTGTCATCAAACTGTAATTTGACTGAATAATTATAAAACAAAAAACCGGCCTCTCTGCAAAGCAAAGAGGCCGAAATTTATTACAAAACACCGCGCGGGCGGAGGTTTTTAATGGGCGCATCTGTTTGAGGTAAAGAGAATTTTACCGTCGGGGTCAAGCACGATACATTTGCTGTAATATTTGCCGGTGTCTTCATCCTCACCGAAAAACTCGGCAACAATCTTGTTGTCTGATACATACAATCCGCTGACGGATGTGTATCTGTAGCTGAAATTACCCTTTTTTCCGTCACACATAAAGGCGCTGTCGGCTTCAAAAATCTTTTCCAGTTTGTCAAACTTTTCGCCTATTCTGTAAATCGCGTTGTCAACAGGAAGAATCATATATTCGTCGCTAAAGGTCAAAAAGTTTGCGGAATTTTCGTTCAATCCGGCAATAAGCTCTTCCCGCTCGCCGGTTTCCGGGTTGTATCTATCAATCTTTCTGCTCGAATCGACGCTTGTATAGTCAAAATCCTCGCAGTATATACAGTCGTTTTTAATGCCGAAACCGCCTGTGCTGATACTTTTGCTTGAGGTAAAATCGGGATCGGTGACGCAATCTCCTTTGCTGTCGTCATAATAATAAATCATATTTTTGTATTCATATTCATACCGGCCTTCGGGAACGGCTTCGGGCTTTGTTTTGCCGTATTCTATTTTTAAGGACTTACAGTCTTTTTCATCATTGTACAGCATAAAATCCCTGCAGTAAACAAAACCGAAATCACGGCACTCGGCAAGCTTGGTCTCTTTACCGTTTTTGTTCATTATAATCTCGTTGTAAATATAGGGATAGTCATTGATTGTTGTTTCGATTTTTCGCAGGTAATATAAAACGCCGTCTTTTTCATATATGGAGTGAATAAAACCGTTTGTCACACGCGTCTTTTTACCCTTTTTGTCTATGCGGTAAAGGGCGTATCCGCCGTCCACAGTTGACTTTTTGGGTAATGTTAGATAAAGGTAAGTGCCGTTGTCATAAGCGATGCTGTTATGGGGATATGCTTCGCTGCGGGATCTGCCGAAGCTCTGTTCGCTGCCGAATTCATCCTTTGTAAAGGGGAGAGGGGTAACATTCTTGGCAAGCTCTACTTTGCCTTCGCTGTATTCAAGTACTAC
>JAFRVM010000235.1 GCA_017438505.1 Clostridia bacterium
AATTAAAGTGCTTCGCACCGAATGCTGTAACTGTTCGGCTAAAGTTGGCATCTTTTAAAAAATTGTAAATTAGTCGATAACTTTCCTATACTTATTACACGGGTTCTTAGGGCGAAGTCCTAAGCGGGTTTTTAGGGCAGAGCCCTAAATGGGGTTCTCAGGGGCAAAGCCCCTGAGCCCTCGGAGAGCCGCCGGAGGCACACTCAGGCATAAAAAAAGACATACAGTTTTTACACTGTATGTCCTTAATATTTTTATTATCAGTCAAAGAGCTTGGAAACGGAAAGTCCCTCGTGGATACGGTAAATAGCGTCCGCGAAGATTTCAGCAACCGAAAGCTGGGTGATTTTGGGGAGAAGTTTTTCCTTGGGCAGAGTGATCGTGTTCAGCACAACCAGCTCGTTAATGCAGGAATTGTCGATTCTCTCCAGAGCGGGACCCGAAAGCACGGGATGTGTGCAGCAGGCATCGATCTCAAGAGCACCTCTTTCCTTAAGAGCTTCCGCGGCGTTGCAGATTGTTCCTGCTGTGTCGATCATGTCGTCTACAAGAATAACTTTCTTGCCCTCAACATCGCCGATAATGTTCATTATCTCGGATACGTTGGGTTTGGGTCTTCTCTTGTCGATAATGGCAATGGGAATATCCAGTCTTTCCGCAAATGAACGCACTCTTGTAACGCTTCCCAGGTCAGGAGAAACGGCTACAAAGTTTTCCAGGTCATGACCGAATTTCTTTCTGTAATAGTTGGTAAGAATGGGCATACCTTTAAGATGGTCCACGGGAATATCGAAGAATCCCTGAATCTGTGCGCAGTGCAGGTCCATTGTGATAACTCTGTCGGCTCCAGCTGTGTAGAGCAGGTTTGCAATGAGCTTTGCACTGATTGGATCTCTGGCTTTTGCTTTTCTGTCCTGTCTGGCGTATCCGTAGTAAGGAATAACGGCGCTGATGGAGCCTGCCGAAGCTCTTTTCAGAGCGTCGATCATTATGAGAAGCTCCATAAGATTATCGTTTACGGGATAGGATGTGGACTGGATAATATAAACATCCGCGCCTCTGACTGTTTCGTTTATGGAAACGGAAACCTCTCCGTCTGAGAACTGAGCAACCTCGGAGTCGCCCATGGAAATGCCTAAGTTGTTAGCGATCTCGGCCGCTAATTTTTTGTTCGCGTTACACGTGAAAACCTTTATGTTTGACTTGCCTGAATTAATCATTTTGAACAAATCCCCCTAAAATATATGATAAATATGACTTTGCAACTGAATAAAACTTCTATATATTTAGTTTACACTTTTACCGGTTTTTTTTCAACATTATTCGGGAAAAAATGTATTTTTGTTTTTAATGCACATGCAAGCCGAAATTTATACCCCAAAAAGACTTGATTTCCCTAAAATGTCCTGAATTATGAGCGGAAATGCCTTTTGCCGCGTATCACAGCTTAAGTTTATTCTTTCCGTTTTCGTAATTTTTCTGGCGTACTCTGGCGATGGTGAAAGCATCCTCGGGCACGTCGCGGTTTACGGTGGAGCCGGCGGCGATATATGCGCCTTTACCCACTTTAACGGGAGCGATAAGGTTGGTGTTGCAGCCAATGAATGAGTCGTCTTCAATGGTGGTGCGGAATTTTGCCTTGCCGTTATAGTTTACTGTTACCGTACCGCAGCCGAAGTTGATTCCGCGTCCGGCGTCTGTGTCGCCGATGTATGTGAGATGTGAGATCTTGGTGCCGTC
>JAFRVM010000236.1 GCA_017438505.1 Clostridia bacterium
AAAGTATACGCTTGCCATCCCCATGCGCGGCACTCGGGATTTTTTATTGTTGCCGTGGTAAGATTAGTGCAGTTTCTGCATACAGCGTTGTTGATATACCATACTGAAGCCGGGAAAACTATGCTTGTAATGGCTGTTCCGTCAAAGGTGTAAGAGCCTACGCCCTCCAGCCCTTCGGGTAAAGTTATTGAGCTAAGACCCGTACACAATTGAAAAGCACTGCTGTCAATATCTTTCAAACCGCTCGGCAGGGTGACGGATTTTAATGCAGCCGCATAGTCAAAAGCGCCGTTGCTGATAGTTGTGACCGTACTCGGAACGGTAAAAGATGTGGCTGTCTTTGCGGCGGGATATTTAACAAGAATTGTTTTATCCTTATTGTACAGAATACCGTTTGTACTTACATAATAAGGATTGCCCGAGGTCACCGTAACTGTTTGCAGCTTTCGGCAACTATGTGCAAAGCTCATTTTGTCAATACTGCTGACGGTTGTGGGTATTTTTATGCTTGTAAGCTCACTGAAGGCAAAAATTGCTCCAAAACCGATATTAGTTACGCCTTCACCGATAACTATGGTTTTAATTTGGTCATGGTAGCTGTACCACGGTACCGAGGTGTTATTTAGCCATTCATCCATACCTCCGGTGCCGCTTACGGTCAGCTTGCCGTTATTGTCGAGCGTCCATGTCAAATTGGGTCCGCAGGTGCCGCTTGCGGCTGCACTTACGGCGGGTACAAAAGCTCCTATGCCCGTAATCAAAGTAAGAATTAGAAAAAGCGATATAATTTTTTTCATTTTGCGCACCTTCCTTTTTATACTTTTACATATTAATTGTAATCCATCCGTGGCTTTATTTCAACAAGAACAGTGTGTTGCGGCTGACAAAATATAAGGGCTGTTTTTATAGGATTTTACAAAAATCAAGACTACATCGAAAAAAAGCAAAGGGTTGCTTTTTAATTCTTGCCGTTGAAAATCCAAGCCTGTTATGCTATTCTTTTTATTAAAGGCAGGTGCAGACTATGGCATACAGCGAGCTTATTAAAAATTTCGGGCGCATAAGAGATTATATGCGTGAGTTTTATGTTTTCGGCTTTAAAAGCCGCGATGAGTTTACCGCAAAAAGCGCGCGCTCGTACGATAACGAGCGCCGGAGAACGGAAAGCTGGCTTGGCGACTATATGCGGTTTTATCAAACACCCGACGGAAAAAATGTTTTTCTTTCAATCGACAGCAGAATATCCCGCCATAATCCTCTTTATGCCGCATGGAAAACCAAAAGCTTTACCGACGGAGATATAACTTTGCACTTTATTATCTTTGACATTCTACATTCGCCCGAAATATGCCTGACCCTAAACGAAATAACAGAGAAAATCGACGGCTATCTTTTGAGTTTTGACTTCCCGAAAACTTTTGACCAGTCAACCGTACGCAAAAAGCTCAAAGAGTATGCCGATGAAGGTATAGTCACCGCCGAAAAGCACAGCAAAACGGTTTATTATCACCGTACCGACAGAGAAATCACCTGCAATAACGATATACTCGATTACTTTTCAGAGGTCGCCCCATGCGGCGTTATCGGCTCATTTCTGCTCGACAGGAATACTTTGCACAACGGAAATTTTACATTTAAGCACCACTATATCACCGGTACGCTGGACAGCGAAATTGTCTGTATGATTTTTTCCGCAATGTCCGAAAAAAGAGTAATAACGGTTGAAAGCATAAACAGAAACCGGGATAAAATCACAGAAAAATCGGTTGTCCCTCTGCGCGTGATGATAAGTGCACAGAGCGGAAGACAGTATATATTGGCTTATGTGCCCTATTCAAAACGAATCAAGTCATTTCGAACGGACAACATTTTATCTGTCAAAATCGGAGAGGTATGTGAAAACTTCGATGAGCTGCGCGACAAACTGAATAAAATGACCCCTCATATATGGGGAGTCAGCACCCAGAGCCGTTCGGGTCAGCGAATGGAACACGTGGAGTTTACGGTAAAATACAGTGATGACGAAACATATATCCCCCGTCGGCTTGAACGTGAAAAACGCTGCGGGAATCTTGAAATTATTGATAAAAATACCTGCCGTTTTTCCGCAGATGTTTTTGATTCGAGCGAGCTTATCCCATGGATAAGAACATTTATCTGCCGTATAACCGATTTCAGTTTTTCGAATAAAGATCTTGAAAATCAGTTCAGAAACGACCTTGAGCAGATGTACACTATTTACGGACTGGAAGGCGGTGATGTCAAGTGATTTTCAGCGAGCTATACAGCGCCTACTACAACACTGTGGCAAAAGTGTTGAAAGCCGCGGTCAGTCATCCTCTTGATAAAAGCGAGATGGAGAAAATCATCGGGGAAAACGCATTCGGTGAAAGCATACTGAGTATTTTGCCTGCACTTGCCGGGCAGCGCTGGCAGCTTTTACGCCAAAACGGCACAACCCCTCTTATGCACTCTCCCTCTATGCCGCTTACAACACTTGAAAAACGCTGGCTTGCCGCAATATATTCTGACCCGAGAACAAAGCTTTTTACCGACGAAACAGTTGATTTTCACGGCGTAATCCCCCTGTTTTCCCCCGATGATTACAGTGTGTTTGACAAATATTCCGACGGTGACCCTTATGGAGATGAAAACTATATCAAAAACTTCCGCCTTATCCTTGACGCAATACAACGCAGATTTCCGCTTGGTATTGAAACCGAAAACCGCAGAGGCAACAGGATGAAGATGGTTCTTATACCTGAATATTTGGAGTATTCTGAAAAGGACGACAAATTCAGACTGTTCGGATCGGGCAACAGACAGGGCGGAATTGTCAACCTCGGCAGAATAATAAGCTGTGAGCCCTACTCCGGGCCTTTTGAAATAAAGCCGATAAGAAAACCTCTGCCCAGAACCAAAAAACTGGAATTTGAGCTTACAGATATCAGAAGCGCTCTTGAGCGGGTGCTTATGCACTTTGCCCACTTTGAAAAACAGGTGGAAAAAACAGCGTATAATAAGTATAAGGTCACTCTTTTTTACGAAAAGGACGACGAGACCGAGCTTGTAATCCGTGTTCTGTCCTTTGGCCCCATGATTCGGGTAACCTCCCCGCAGCACTTTGTGGATTTAATTAAAGAAAGACTTAAAAGCCAAAAAAGTTGCGAACCATAACAGTTCGCAACTTTTTTTCCGTGATAAAGCAGGCAATTTGCTTTATAATGACCTTGCAACCGGAAAAAATATCACGAAAGGGTGAAAGAAATGTTAGAGATAAAAGGAAAGGTAAACACCGCCGTTTGCTATGCAAAGGTAGTCGAGGAAGGCGCGATAGAACAGATACGGCGAATGTGCGACTACGCTCTCACCGAGGGCAGCCGCATACGTATTATGCCCGATGTTCACGCGGGAAAAGGCTGCACAATAGGCACCACAATGACAGTCACAGACAAGGCCTGCCCCAATATAGTCGGAGTGGATATCGGCTGCGGAATGTATACCGTAAAGCTGGCTGAGAAAGAGCTTGATTTTGAGAAAATAGACAAAACAGCTCACTTTATTCCCTCCGGTAAAAACACCTGGGAGGGTCGAATTGAAAGATTTGATCTGACCGGTCTTAAATGCCACCGCTCACTTCGCGACACCAAAAGACTTGAGCGTTCCCTGGGCACACTCGGCGGAGGCAACCACTTTATTGAGATCGACAAAGCCTCGGACGGCACCTTCTATCTGGTAATTCACTCGGGAAGCAGAAACCTGGGCAAGCAGGTGGCGGAGATTTATCAGCAGCTTGCTGTTGACCTTCACTCAGGCAAAGAGGATTATTTCAAAAGAAGAGACGAAATAATCACCGGATACAAGGCCGAGGGCAGACGCTCCGAAATTCAGACCGCTCTGCGCGAGCTCGAAAAGCAGTATCACGCGGCCGAGCCTGACGCGCCCGACGATTTATGCTGGCTTTACGGCTCGTTCTTTGAGGATTATCTTTTCGATGTTGAAATCTGCCAGCGCTTTGCCCGCAGAAACAGAGAAAAAATGGCGGAGATTCTTCTTGAAAAAACCGGTATGACAGCGCTTGAAGCCTTCCATACAATCCATAACTATATTGATACCGATGAGATGATACTTCGCAAGGGCGCCATCGCCGCTCACAAGGGTGAAAAGGTGCTTATACCCATAAATATGCGTGACGGTTCGGTTATAGCCGTAGGCAAGGGAAACACCGAATGGAACTTTTCCGCGCCGCACGGGGCAGGACGTATTATGTCCCGTTCCAAGGCGAGAGAGGAACTGGATCTGGAAAAGTACAAGGCGGCTATGGAAGGTATATATACAACTTCCGTAAACATTCAGACCCTTGACGAAGCGCCTATGGCGTATAAGTCTCTTGACGATATTATTGATGTTATCAGAGATTCGGTCGATATTATCGACATAATGAAGCCGGTATACAACTATAAGGATTCGAGCGAAGGCGCACCGTGGGAAAAGAAAAACGAGCTTCCTGCCGACGAAAATGATTGACGCAAAAACACCCCTTCGCCGCATAATGGCAAAGGGGTGTTTTTATCGTTTAAAAGAAGTATTCCGGCAGGGCAACCAAAAAAGTCGTGTCCTTGCCAACGGTACTTTGAGCAGAAACCGAAAGCGATAAAAGGTCTGCCGCTTTTTTTGTAAGAAATAGACCGAGACCGCTTGACCTCTGCCCTATTCTGCCGTTTAATCCCGTATATCCCTTTTCAAAAATCCTGGGCAGATCCTCCGGCGCGATGCCGATGCCCGTATCCGATATCTTTATCGTATTATCCTCAACAGATACCGTTATCTCCCCGCTCGGGGTGTATTTTAAAGCATTTGACATCAATTGTTCAAGAATAAATGATAACCACTTTTTATCGGTTACCGCCCTTTTTTCGGTCGGGATATAATTAAGCCTGAGCTTACGCATAATAAACTGCTGAGCGAATTTGCGCAGAGTCTCTCTTATTATTTCATCAAGGGAATAATCCTTGATAACAAGGTCGTTTGAATCGCCGTCAAGTCTGATATACGACAGCACCATATCCACATACTGCTCAATTCTGAAAAGCTCGCCGAGCAGCGCGCGGTTTTCTTCGGTGTCCTCTGACAATTGCAGTTTCATTGTGGCTATCGGTGTTTTTATCTGATGCACCCACGATGTATAATAATCGTCTGCGGCGCGCTTTTTTTCGGAAAAGTCATTTTGCAGGCTTTGAATTCTGCCCGCAAGCACATCTATCATTTCGCAGTATTCGATATCTCGCAGAGTGCTTCCGCACTGCTCGAAGTTATCCCCCATAAGTATACTGTTTTTGGCGTTTTCCCTTTGCCCTGCCATATGCAGCTCATTTACAAAATCAATTCCGATGAGCAGCAGCAGAACGGCAAACAGCAGAACCTCGGCATATACAAACGGCTCTTTCATGATATTGTAAAGGTAAAAAATTGCAAAGTTTAATAAAGATGTCACGAAAAAAAGCACAATGGCGGTCATATTCTTTTTTATACAGTCAAAAAGCACCTTTTTTGCTTTATTCATTGATAATATACCCGCTTCCCGGCTTTGTCTTTATTACATCGCAAAGACCGTATTCCTCCAGCTTTCTTCTAAGCCTTGTAACATTGACCGTAAGGGTGTTCTCCTCAACATAGCAGTCGTCGTTCCACAGCCGCACCATAAGCGCGTCACGGCTGACAATTTTGCCCCTGTTCTCAAGCAGGGTCAAAAGAATGCGAAACTCATTTTTTGTCAGCTCTATTTTATTACCGTTATAACTCACGCTGCTGTCGTTTAAATTGAGGGTCGCGCCTAAAAACTCAATGCTGTTCGCATTCTCGTTTATTTCGTAAGTTCTGCGCAGTATCGCCTGTATTTTGGCGTTGAGCACCATCGGGTCGACCGGTTTTGCAATAAAATCGTCTCCGCCCATATTTATCGCCATAATAATGTTCATATTATCCGACGCCGAGGACAAAAAGACTATGGGCACGGTGGATATTTTGCGTATCTCCGCCGTCCAGCAGTAGCCGTCCTTAAAGGGCAGCATAATATCCATAAGCACAAGGTGGGGCCTGGTCTGCTCAAATTCTTCCGTGACATTCTGAAAATTCTTCACCGTGCAGACCTCGCTGCCGTAGCCCTCGAGCTGTTTTTTTATCGCTTCGGCAAGGGTAAAATCATCCTCAACAAGTAAAATTTTATACATAGGCGTCCTCCGAAAAAAACGGGTTTTTCCACCCGGAGAAAATACCCCCGGGTGGAAATTTTTTTAATGAACTATTTTATATTAGGTTTTGGAAGTCAGGAAATACACAAGCGTGTAAACCAGCGCAAATACCGCAAAGGTAATAAGAGAGCAGATAATAAACAGCGCCGTATTTGAAAGCATAAGCATTTTGAGAAGCCTGAGAAGAATAGGAAATGCAAAGGCAACGTGTACCGCAGCTGTTACAAGGGGTAAAAAGAGCTGCAGCATGATCTGACTGCCTATCGTCTTTTTGACCGCTTTGGGCTCCATTCCGATTTTTTCCATAATGCGAAAACGCTCCCTGTCCTCGTAGCCCTCGGATATCTGCTTGTAGTAGATAATCAGTACGGTAGAGAAAAGGCATACAAATCCTAGCAAAATTCCAAGGAATAAAAATGTGCCGTACAAATCGAGCATATTTTTTCTTGATTCCCACTTAACGTCAACATTATAACCTATTTCACCGGGATAGTCAGCCTTTATCTTATCAATTATCTCACGGTTGAACTCTTTGCTGACCGCCTCCGCAGCCTTTTCGTCGGCAAATTCGACCTCTATTCTGTCAGCGAGCTCCGATGCAAACTCACCGTATGCCTCTTTTTGCGTAAGATAAATCTCATCTAAGACCTCATCGCCGGAGACCACTATTCCTATTGTATTGACCATTTCTCCCGTGGTGGAATTAACCGGAAAATACTCAATTTCTTTTTTCACCTTATAAACCTTGCCGTTTATAGTCAATGTTTTGGGCGCTGCGCGAAAATCGCCCGCAATTGAAATAATACGGCAATATGCCACCTCGTCGCTTTTAAGATTCAATACAACCGGATCGGGGGTAACCTTACCGCTTTTGATCTGGGAGTAGGTTTCCTCGGTAATATACACGACATTGGTCAGTTCTTCCATTTTATAGCCGCCGTATACCTCTGTTTTGGTCAGCAGCTTTCCGTCACGCATTAGATAGCTTACCGTCAGCATTTTTTCTTTTTCAACGCTCTTTATTTCAAGACCGTGGTTTTTTGCGCTTTCCCTTACATATATTTCCAGCTCGTCGGCGGGAACGGTAATAACCTTGCCGTCATCCTTTACCTGTGAAACATAAAGATAAAACTGTTTGGGATAGTGAGCTTTCAGGGTATCGTCGATTCCGCTGTAAAGACTTACCGTGGTGGAGATCATTACCAGCACGCCGGTGGCAAGCAGAGCAATGGACGCAAGACCGACCGCGTTGTGCTTCATCCGAAATAACAGACCCGAAACCGCGGGCATATGCTTTTTATCGTAGTAATACCTTTTGTTGTTCTTTAAGCATTTGAGCACAAAGGTCGTGCCTGCAATGAACAGAAAATAAGTTCCTAAAATAACCAGCAGAACTGCAACAAAAAAGAGCGCCATAGCCTGAAGCGGACTTTTTGTTGTAATTGAGATATAATAACCCACTCCGAGACAGGCAACGCCGAGCAAAAGAAGCACCCACTTTATTCTCGGCTCTTTCTCGCCGGTGTGTTTTCCGGCGAGAAGCTCAACGGGTTTTAAGCGGCGAACGCCTATGCTGCCAATAATGTAAGCAAAAAAGTCAAGCGCCATAAAGATAATTGCAGGCAATAGGATTGTTTTTAGGTTGATGTAATAAAAACCCGCAACAATTTCGCCCTGTAAAATCCGGCAGATAAGAAGCGAAGACAGCTTGTAGAACAAAATGCCGAATACAGTTCCGAGAATTACCGAAATAACAGAGGAAATGAGCGATTCGTGAAAAAGCACCTTTGTGATATGGCGTTTTTCCATGCCGAGTACGTTATAAAGTCCATACTCGTTCTTGCGCTGTTTCATTAAAAAACGGTTGATGTAAAGTATAAGCACAAAAGAGAGCAGACCGATCACCACGGCTCCCATAATCATAAACATGGAAAGATATGAGCCGCCCAGAGCATCGTCCAGCCTTTTATCAAAAGCGAGGGTCAGCAGAATGTAAAAGCATCCGAGCAGACCCGCTTCGGCAAGAATTCGGGGTATATAAAGACGGGTATTCTTTTTTATATTACCGGCGGCGATTTTGAAAAAATAGCCAGTTTTCATTATCGCTCACCCCCGGTGCGAAGCATGGTAAGGGTATCGGTTATCTTTTTGTAGAGCTCTTCGTTGGTGCTGTCCCCTCGGTAGATCTGGTGGAATACCACGCCGTCGCGTATAAAGAGTATTCTGTTTGCGTGGGAAGCGGCGTCAACCGAGTGGGTAACCATAAGTATGGTCTGACCTGTTTTGTTTACCTGCTCAAATACGCGCAGTAAATCGTTTGAAGATGCGCTGTCCAGCGCGCCGGTGGGCTCGTCGGCAAGTATCAGCTTGGGGTCGGTTATCAGCGCTCTTGCTACAGCGGCACGCTGCTTCTGTCCGCCCGAGACCTCATAGGGGAATTTATTGATTATTTCAAGAATTCCCAGAGATTTTGCGATAGGCTCAAGCTTGCCCTTCATATCGTCTACCGATGCTCCGCCCAGTACAAGCGGAAGCAGTATATTGTCCTTTAATGAAAAGGTGTCGATAAGGTTGAACTCCTGAAATACAAAGCCGAGATTTTCACGGCGAAAGGCGGCGAGTGTGCGCTCCTTTACCGAGGCAAGCTCTTTGCCGTCAAGCACGACCTTGCCCGCCGTCGGCTTATCGAGCGCAGCGAGAATGTTGAGCAGGGTTGTTTTGCCCGAGCCGGACTCACCCATTATCGCTACATATTCTCCGCTTTCGACCGAAAAGGTAACGCCCCCCAGCGCCTGAACCTGGTTTCCGCCGAATCGGGTCGTATAAGTCTTTTTTAAATCTGTGACCTTTAATAATTCCATAAAAATGACCTCCGTTTTGTTTGTTGACTATATCATACAAAAACGGCTTTTTCCTATCAATTCAATCAGGTGACGGCAATATTACACTTTTGTAAGATTGACCTTTTCTATTTCTTTTTGTGTGTAATTTATCAGCGGCTCGATATCGCGCTGCGCCCGTTTGCTTTTTTTATTTATTTCCGGGTATCCCCAGCCGCCCAGCAGCTTATTGGGGCCGACCACGCCGCCGTCAGTAACATCGTGTGTAAGAAGCCACGCCGCCGACAGCGAGGATTTTTCCACCGAATTAAATGGCATTATCTTTGCAAGAACATAAAACCTGCCGAAAATGTGTGCGGCAATTGAGGTTATGGTAATTCCCGGGTGGGTCATAAAAATGTGGATATTTGTGCCCTTGTATTTATTGTTTAGATACTCGGAATACCTTGCCACGCACAGCTTTGAGCGAAAATATGAGCCGCTGTTGTCGTAAAAGCGATCAAAATCAACGCGGGCTATTTTATGCACAAGAGATATTGTATTGATGTACGCGACATCGTGCCCGCATTTTTCAAGTTTTGGCAGAACTTTTTCGCCTATATAGTACACACCCATATAGTTTGTGCCCATAACCGTTTCAAAGCCGTCTTTGGTCTTTTGACCCGGGCGGTGAAAAACTCCGGCGTTGTTTATAAAAACATCCACGTCGGGCATATTTTCTGCAAAGGCGTCAATTGATTTAAAATCGGCGACGTCAAGCGTCATTGTGCGAATATCCGTGCCGGGGTATTCCTCCAAAAGCGAATTTTTAGCCCTCTCCGCTTTTTCCGGGTTTCTGCAGGCAAGTATTACCGAAGCGCCCAAATATACAAGCGTTTCGGCAGTTTTGTAGCCAATGCCTCCGTTTGCGCCGGTAATAATTACCCTTTTGTCCGCAAGAGTGCCTTTGCAGTTTTTACGTATATATCTTTTTGTTTTTTCCGAAAGTGCCATACTTCCTCCAAATACCCTTTAACGATTCATTTCTTAAAGCATTATAC
>JAFRVM010000237.1 GCA_017438505.1 Clostridia bacterium
AATATAAAAAAGATTGAAGAGGAGTTTTCGGTCGGAATTGTCAGCCGCGGCTCGGAGCTCAAGGTTTCGGGGAACCCCGAAGATGTTTCACACGCCGTACGTACCATTAACACCCTTCTCACCATGCTCAACAAGGGCGAGGCTCTTACCGATCAGAATGTGCGCTACTGTATGGATATGGTCAAAGACGGTGCAGATGAGGGAGTGGGCGACCTTGCCGGCGGCGACTGCATCTGCATAACCTCCCGCGGCAACGCCGTCAAGCCCAAAACAATGGGGCAAAAGAAGTATATTCAGACAATAAAGGATAACACCGTTACCCTCGGGGTCGGTCCCGCCGGTACGGGAAAAACCTATCTCGCGGTTGCTATGGCGGTAAACGCTTTCAGAGCAAAAACCGTAAACCGCATAATTTTAACACGACCCGCTGTCGAAGCGGGAGAAAAGCTGGGCTTTCTGCCCGGAGACCTTCAGCAGAAGGTCGACCCCTACCTTCGCCCGCTGTATGACGCTCTCTTTGATATGCTGGGCGCGGAAGGTTATCAGAAATATGTCGAAAGGGGCAATATAGAGGTCGCTCCGCTTGCCTACATGCGCGGGCGCACCCTTGACGACAGCTTTATAATACTGGACGAGGCGCAGAACACATCGTGCGAACAGATGAAAATGTTTTTGACTCGTCTCGGATTCGGTTCAAAAATGGTAATAACCGGCGATGTGACCCAGATAGACCTTCCGGATGGGAAAAGGTCGGGACTTGTCGACGCAGTCAAAATTTTAAAGGGCATCGAGGGCATTTCCACGGTGACCTTTACGGGCAGAGACGTTGTGCGTCACAGGCTGGTTCAGGATATAATAAAGGCTTACGAAAAAAATGAGGAGGCAAAACGAACACGCTATGGACAAAATAAGAGTTAATATTGACGACCGTCAGAAGACAGTTAAAATGCCTACCGGCATGAGAATGATAGTAAGACGTACCTGCAACGCCGTTTTAAAAATGGAGCAGTTTGAAGGCCCCGCCGAGGTGAACGTCATTTTTGTGGACAACGATATGATCCACGAAATAAACCTTAAGCAGCGCAACAAGGATATCGACACAGATGTACTCTCATTCCCTTTGGGTGAAAACGGAGAGTATGATGTCAACCCCGAAAACGGAGCGAAGATGCTTGGAGATATCGTTCTTTCGGTGGAAAAAGCTAAAACTCAGGCTGAAATTTACGGTCACTCCTTCCAGCGTGAGGTCAGCTATCTTACCTGCCACTCCATGCTCCATCTGCTTGGCTACGACCATGTAAACGGCGGTATTGAGGCTATGCGTATGCGTGAAAAGGAAGAAACCGTTATGCAGCAGCTCGGTCTTACAAGAGACGGCGGATACACATCGGATGAAGAAAACTGATTTTTGTGAAAAAGTTTATTAAAAGCTTTTTTTACGCATGTAAAGGCGTTGTGCTCTGCTTTAAATGTGAACTCAACTTTAGATTTCATATAGTTTTTACCGGCTTTGTGTTTTGGTTTTCCGGATTTTTCGGACTTGACAGGGGAGAGTATGCCATTTTGGCTCTTACCTGCGGCCTTGTGATTTTTGCCGAGGCATTCAACACCGCCGTGGAAAACGCGGTGGATTTTACAGGAGAAAAATACAGCGATCTCGCAAAAAACGCAAAGGATGCCGCCGCAGGCGGAGTGCTTCTTGCCGCTGTTACTGCAGTTGCCGTAGGACTGTTTCTCTTCGGCAAAAAATCCGGGTTTGTCGCCATGTATGACTATTATGCCGACAATCCGCTTATGTTTGCGCTTTTGCTTGCGGCAATCGCAGCAGGGGTTGTTATAGTTTTTGCCATCCCGCTAAAACCGGGAAAATAGATTTATAATTACATACTGTTATTCGGCCCTCTTAAGTAAAAGAGGGCTTTTTTGTACCTTCTCGCGAAATTTACATGCGCTGTTATGAAGTACATAAATCTTTTTATGTGTACTTTTGCAAGGAAGTGTTCCTATGAACGGCAAACCTATACATTTCCCTTGCAAATATTCATAATGGAGGAAAGTAAACATGAGGGAGGTCTATAAGATAATGGATCCAAGTGAAATTGATGAATCGTGTCTAAATGAGATTTACAGCGATATTGCCGATTTGCTTGGGGTTGATGCCGCATTGAAGTTTTACGGAAACTTTAGAGGGCAACAGATTACGTTTCCGGTAAAATTCTTTACCAAGGAATTTATTGAAGCGCAGATAACAAAGGAATACGACGGACACAACATAAAACAGCTTGCGACAAAATTTGGTTACAGTGAAAAGTGGATAAGGAAAATCATAAAAGAAAAAACAAGAAAAGAGGAGTAAATATGGCTTTGATTAAATGCCCTGAATGTGAAAAAGAGATTTCGAATCTTGCAAAAAACTGTCCTTACTGCGGATATCCTTTGGAAAAACAAGAAACCGTCGAAGAAAAACAGGAACCCGCTGAAGAAAAACAGGAATCTGCCGAAGAAAAGCAGGAAACCGCCGTTGAAAAGCCTCAAGAGGCAACAGAAAACAAGACCGTATCTCAAGTGACGGAGGAAAAGAAGACCGAATCGTTTATCTCCCAAATAATAAAAATGCCCTACATAAAATGGGGTGCTGTCGGACTGGCGGCGGTTGCCGTGATAATTGCCGCAGTGCTGATAATCCCGAAAATAGGCAAAGGCGCAGCAGAGGTCACGGAGTCTGAAGTTGTTTCCAAGCAAGCGGAATCACAGCAGGAAACGCAAAGCACTCCGAAAGAGGTTAAAAGAGACGACACGGAATTTGAAGAATATGCAGAAGGTCTGGTCAATGCCACCACAGCCTCGATTACCGAAGAGTACAACAAAATTGCCGGCAACATAGGGGATTCTTATGACGGGTACAAAAATAATATCGAAGCTGTGTCCGCGTGGTACGCATTCTGTGAGGCTGAAAGCGAAAAGCTGTATGATGCAATAATCTCATCGTCATTCGTATGCTATCAGGAAGTGGGAAAATCCGACAAAATAAAAGAATACCGCCAGTGGCACCGTGCGCTTGAGGATATATACGACATATGGAACGACGGCTTAAAAGATTACTACGATGACTGGAACGACCTTTATGATGATGCCTACCACGACTTTGACGACGTGATTTCAAAAGGGTATAATTCCAATTACAGAGAAACCTCAGATTTATGGGAGGATATGTATGACGCGTACAGCGATTCATGGGAAAATATGTACGACCTATACAGCGATAAGTGGGAAGATCTTTATGACCTGTATTCGGATGTATCAAGCGCATTTTACGATGGAGATACCAATATAGAGGAAATATACAATAAAATAGTAAACTAAAATGAAAACCGTCAGGAAAAAATGAATTTTCTCCTGACGGCTATTTTTATTTGGTTTGGGTCTATCCCGAATTTTGTGTAAAGCTGAACTTGTGGTATAAAACAAAAACAAAGGGTCTATCCCGAATTTTGTGTAAAGCTGAACTTGTGGTATAAAACAAAAACAAACATTATTCTTTGGGAGGCGGCTCCGTCCGCCTCCCGTTATTACATTTTAAGCGGGAAACGAACCCTTTGTCTAGGGCGGCGGCACAGCCGTCGTTTTTTTTACCCTTGACTAGGGGGGCGTTTTCTGCTAAAGGTTTGGCACG
>JAFRVM010000238.1 GCA_017438505.1 Clostridia bacterium
GATCACCGCAATCTTACAAATGTGCGTGTTCACGAAATGCTCAACGGTCTTTGGGCTGTCGGTGTAAAAGCTTACCCCGTTATGGGCAGCTTTGCCGATTTCAGAATTGACGACCTGCAAAAGACATACGCAAAATATGCTTCTATGGGCGTTTCACAGGACGATCTTCTGGAATTTGTTGTCACTCAGATAAGAAGATTCAAGCCGCAGGTCGCCGTATGCCATGATATAAACGGCGAATACGGACACGGTATGCACAGGGTTTACACCGACCTTATTATCAAATCTCTCGATGTAACCGGCAATTCCTCAAAGTTCTCCGAAAGCGCAAAGAAATACGGCACATGGGATATCCCAAAGGTATACATTCATCTTTATGACCAGAATCAGATTGTTATGGATTACGACCAGCCTCTTTCCTCCTTCGGCGGTCTTACTGCCTTCCAGGTTACCCAGCAGCTCGGTTTCCCCTGTCATCAGTCCCAGCAGGCAACATGGTTCCTCGGCTGGCTCAACAGTAAATCAAAGGCTGCCGATATCACAAAGTACAGCCCCTGTCAGTTTGGTCTTTACCGCACAAAGGTCGGCGCTGACGCAAAGAAAAACGATATGATGGAAAACATTGTTTCCTATGCTCAACAGGCTGAAAACGAAAGAATTGAGCAGGAACGTCTTGAAGAGGAAGCCCGGCAGAAGGAGCTTGAAGAACAGAAGAAACAGCAGGAAGAAAAAGATAACGAAAAAAATAAGGGAAATATTATCGACAATCTTGATATTTCAACGGATAATTTTAAATTTGAGCTTAACGATACTACCGTTCTGATATTGGCGCAGGTTGTTTTTCTCGGTTTTATTCTCCTGATAATACTTATTAAATCACTGTTCAGAAAGCAGTAAAAAATTCCCCGAGTACCTGATAAAAGGTATTCGGGGAAATCTTTTTTTATTATTTATCAACCCTCATCGAGATATCAAATGCCTTGACAGAATGGGTTATCGAGCCAAACGAGATAATATCTACGCCGGTCAGCGCAACCTCATGCACCGAGCGCTCGCCCATATTGCCCGAAGCTTCGGTGACCGCTCTGCCGTCAATGTAATCGACAGCCTGCTTCATCTGGTCGCAGGACATATTATCAAGCATAATAATTTCGGCGCCGACCGCAACCGCCTCTTTAACCTCATCGAGATTTCTGGTTTCGACTTCGATTTTAACGGTATGACCTACCTTTTTTCGCAGGGCGTTTACCGCGCCGGTAATGGAGCCGTAGGCGTCAATGTGATTATCTTTAAGCATTGCGCAGTCGGAAAGATTAAAGCGGTGATTTTTTCCGCCGCCGCAGACAACCGCGTATTTCTGCAATACGCGAAGACCCGGCAGAGTCTTTCTTGTTTCGGCAACGGTAGCCTTTGTGCCCTCGCACTGCCGAACAAGTGCGTTTGTGGCAGTCGCTATGCCCGACATATGCTGAATAAGATTGAGCGCGGTACGTTCACCCTTTAACAGCTGGCGAACATTTCCCGAAAAGCGGCAGATAATATCGCCTTTTTTTACTTTAGCACCGTCACAAAGCTTTTCGCTTACCTTAAATGTTGGGTCGAGCATTTCAAAGACACGCATAGCGACGTCAATTCCGCACAAAACGCCCTCTGCTTTTGCAATAAAATACGCGCTGCACTGTTTGTCGTCAAGCAGATAATCGGAGGCGACGTCTATATAGTTGATATCCTCCAAAAGCGCTCTTTTAATTATATCGTCAACATAAAACTCAAGAAGCTGCATTACTTACCACCTCACGCAAAATTATTGAAGCAACCGTCGCAAGGCTTCGAGCCTCAACGAAGTGCTCGTTTACGGCATAGGACTTGCTCAGTAAATCATTAAGAATCTTTTCTATCTCGCGCAGACCTTTGGATGCCTTTTCTATATCGGGATTGACAAAGTAGGATTCCTGCATAATGGCGCGGATTTTTGTCCTTATGCCCTCCGGCAGAGGCTGACCCTGCGTGCGCTGAGGGGCTGGAGGAATATCCGAGGGCTTGGGTCTGCCGTTTGTGCTGATATTAAGCGTAATATCAACCGCGGCGCGGCGTGAGAATACAAGAGCTTCAAGCAGGCTGTTGGAGGCAAGACGGTTCTTTCCGTGAACGCCGGTATGCGAACACTCACCGGCGGCGTAAAGACCGCTTATGCTTGTTCTGCCCTTTGTATCTACATCAATTCCGCCCATAAGATAGTGCTGACACGGATAAATCGGAATTCTGTCTTTCGTGATATCCACGCCCTCTTCAAGACACCTCTCGTAGATCATCGGAAAACGCTGTTTTAAGAACTCGCTGTCCTTGTAGGTTATATCGAGGTAAAATTCCTCGCTGCCCTGACGTGCAGCCTCTTTGAGTATGATTTTAGAAACAACGTCACGGGGAGCAAGCTCGCCGCGCGGGTCGTAATTCTGAACAAATCTCTCCCCCGCCGCATTGAGAAGATAAGCTCCCTCGCCGCGAACAGCCTCGGAGATAAGAAATCTCTCTCTTCCCTTTTCACCCGCAAAAGCCGTTGGGTGGAACTGAATGTAGGAAAGATTTTTAATGGGAGCGCCCAGCATATGAGCAAGGGTAATGCCATCGCCGGTAGCTATTGCGCTGTTTGTAGTATACTGGTACACCCTGCCTATTCCGCCGGTAGCAAGTATAACATATCCGGCAAAGGGACGGTAGTATTCGCCGCCGCGCAGCAGTCCCGCATAAAAACCGTCGCCGCCGTTGTCCTTTTCAAGCGAATACATAATTGTATGGTCGTAAATATCAATATTGGGGCGCTCTTTGACCTTTAACAGCAGTCCGTCAACGATAGCAGCGCCGGTGGAGTCCTTGTGATGGACTATTCTGCGCTTGGAGTGCCCTCCCTCAAGGGTCATCTGCAGATTGCCCTCTTTGTCCATATCGAAGTTTACCCCCAGCTCCTCGAGGCGCAGAACATCCGAAGGACCTTCGGTAACCAGCACCTCAAGCGCCGAGAGGTCGTTTTTATATCCTCCCGCAATAAGGGTATCGGCAATATGCGATTTATAGGTGTCCGATTCCTTATTTATAACCGCTGCCACACCCCCCTGAGCAAGAGCGCTGTTGGAGAGGGTAAGGTCGTTTTTGGAAATAAGCAGTACGCTGAGCATGGGGTCAAGATTGAGCGCGGCGTAAAGTCCCGCCGTGCCTGTTCCCGCGATTATAACGTCATATCTGTCTTTCAAATAATCTCTTCCTTTCAGCTTACGTTTTCGGGGTCGATATCCGCGCTCACCGTAACGTCCGCAAAAGATTTTTCTCGCCCGAATGAATGCATGGTATCGGCAATCATATCGCGAAATTTTATGGTGCTGCGGCATTTTATTATAAGCTTATATCTGAAATTGCCGTTAAGCCTTGCCACCAGAGCGGCGGAAGGACCTAAAATTCTAATCGGCAAATCACTGCAGTCTGTTGTGAGGCGGTACTGAAGTCTCTCCGAGAAAAAGCAGGCCGCCGAATAGGTTTTCTGTTCATCCTGCCCGGTAAAGGATATCAGACAAATATCCGCAAAGGGCGGATAAAGAATGGATTTTCGAAGTAAAATCTCACTTTTATAAAAAGCGTCGTAATCCTGCCGCGCGGCAAGCTCTATTATGTCGCTGTCGGGGGTTGTGGTCTGGATTATCGCTCTGCCCAGATTTTCTCCCCTGCCAGAGCGTCCGACAACCTGAGTAATAAGAGAAAACGAGCGCTCATAACTGCGAAAATCATCGCTGTAAAGCATCTGGTCGGCCGAAATAATCCCTACAAGGGTGACAAGCGGAAAATCAAGCCCCTTGGCAACCATCTGCGTACCAAGCATAATATCATATTTGTGCGCGGCAAAAGCCCCCAGCTTTTTTTCGTATGAGTTTTTGGTCATTGTGCTGTCGGCGTCCATACGCAGGATGCGTGCACTCGGGTAAAGATTTTCCAGCACCTCTTCAATGCGCTGCGTTCCCTGTCCCGCATAGCGCAGATTATTGCCGCCGCATTCGGGACATGAATATCCGAGCGGAACTGAAAAACCGCAGTAATGGCACATAAGACGGTTGTTTGCTCTGTGATAGGTCATTGAGATGCTGCAGTGCGGGCAGGTTACAACGTGTCCGCAGTCGTTGCAGCTTACAAATGTATTGTATCCCCTGCGGTTGAGCAGTAAAATCGACTGCATACCGTTTTCAAGGTTTTCTTCTATTGCCTGTTTTAAAACGCCGCTGAGCAGTTCCCCTTTAGGCTCTGCCCTCATATCCACCGTCAGTACATTCGGAAGACTTGCTCCGCCGTAGCGGTCTGTCAGCCTGCACATAAGATATTTGCCGGTAGATGCGTAATAAAAACTCTCCACCGAAGGTGTTGCAGACGAGAGCACCAACGGACATTTATGGTATGCACAGCGAAATTTTGAAACATCCCTTGCGTGAAAGCGGGGATTTTTGGAAGATTTATATGTAGTTTCGTGTTCTTCGTCAATAACGATAAGACCGAGCTTTTCAAATGGCGCAAAAACCGCCGAGCGGGTGCCTATGGCAATAAGCGCGTCGCCGTTTTTTACCCTTTTCCACTCGTCAAGCCTCTGTCCGACAGAAAGTGCGCTGTGGAAAACGGCTACCCTGCCGCCGTATCGTTTGCCGAAGCGCTCAAGGGTCTGCGGAGTAAGCGCGATTTCCGGCACCATAACAATAACTCCCGTGCCGTCGGCAATAACGTCGTCTATAAGCTTCATAAAGACCGAGGTTTTGCCGCTGCCGGTAACGCCGTAAAGCAGCGCCGCTCCGGCTTCGTGCCTGTCATACAGAGCCTTTATATCCTCGTATGCCTTTTTCTGCTCATCGGTCAGTTCTATATCTGTCTTGCCGGACTCCGCCACATATTCCGATACGCTGCGGTAGATCTCTTCCTCGTAAATTTCGACAATTCCCTTTTGCGCTAGGGCGGTTACAACCGAAGCTCCCACCCCTGTAAAATAGCAAAGCTCTTTAACCGAAGCACAGCCCACATCGTCAAGCACATTAACAATGCTTTTCTGCTTTTCGGTAAGCTTGCGCAATAAGGCTTCCTCGGCAGGGATATTTAGCCGCGCCATTTTAACGGTGGCGTCCCCTATTCTTCGTACCGCGCTGTCTGCACGCACTATAAGACCTTTTTTTACAAGAAGCTCAAGAGCATTGCTGTCTTCAGCCAGACCTGCAATCTCAAGCAGTCTTTTGCGCTCCACCGTTGCAAGACTTTCAAGCAGAGAGCTTGCGATCAGATATAATGTATCGTCAAGCCCTTTTAAATCCTCTTTTATAACGCCGTCGGCAATGCGGTAAGAGACGACCATGCGCACGTTTATTCCCGCCGGCAGCATTGTCTTTGCCGCGTCGTACAGCGTGCAGAAGGTTGTTTCCTTGAGCCTGTAGGCAAGCTTAATCATCTCATCGCTCAGCACGGGAGAATCGTCAAGAACGGTGAGAATGGGTTTGATTTTTTCCAGCTCAGTGTCTGCTCCGACTTCAAGAATAAATCCCGGCTTTTTGCGGTTTCCGCCTCCGAAGGGAACGACCACCCTGCATCCGGGTTTTGCCTTGTCCTCAAGCTCCCTAGGAATAAGATAAGAATACGGCTTGTCAAAATGTACCGCACTCAGCTCAACAGCTACCTTTGCAACACAAATTTTCAAAGCCGTTCCTCCTTAACCTTTCCGTCAGAAAAAATTACTCCTCGACGGATTCCTCGTTTTCATCCTTGTTCAAGAGCTTTGCAAGCTCGTCAAAATATCCGTTGTTCTTTTCAACGATACTATCGGCGTCAACAAGCTTTGTAAGCTCGCCTTTAAGCTCGTCGATAGCCATAACAACAGGCTTTTCCGAGAGAAGTACCTTGTCCTCGTCAGCCTTTTCGGAGATTTCTCTCGCTCTCTTTGCAACAGCAACAACAAGAGCATATCTTGAATCTACCTCACCGAATAATTCGTCCATTTTCTTAGCCATTATTAAGCACCCTTCCTACCAAAGTGTTTTTATTTTCTTTAATTTCCCGCTCTCTGCGGATAATATCGAGCACCTCGTCCGCCGCACGGTCTACCTCGTCGTTTATGACAAGGTGACGGTACTTTAAACTGAATTTTATTTCATCGTGCGATGCCGATATTCTTTTTTTGATCACATCATCTGATTCTGTTTTCCTGCCCCGCAGACGAGCTTCCAGCTCTTCAATTGAGGGCGGCAGAATAAAAATACTTACGCAGTCGGGATACTGCGCCATAACCTGCGCCGCGCCCTGAACCTCGATCTCAAGCACGACGTTTTTTCCCTCTTTAAGGTTTTTCTCAACAGCCTCGCGGGGTGTGCCGTAAAAATTGCCGCAAAACTGCGCCCATTCTATCATACCGCCGCTTTTTGCAAGGCTTGAGAATTTATTTTTCGTCATAAAGAAATAATGCTCGCCGTCCACCTCGCCCGGTCGGGGATCTCTTGTGGTTGCGGAAACCGAAAAAGCAAACTGTTCGC
>JAFRVM010000239.1 GCA_017438505.1 Clostridia bacterium
GCCAACGGGCATGCCACTGTACTTGACAGCCTGCCCCAGAATGAGGATGCAGGCGGCTACGCAACCGTCTGCATAGGCGGAATGATGAATTTCGACAACAAGTCCTTCGGTCAGGACACACAGACCGCCCTTTTACCCCTTGCAGGAGTGTTTGACGGCGATATTAACATGGCCTTCTGCGGAGGAGGCATTACACCGGACAGCGAACACCTTTTGGAGATTAAAAACGCCGGTATTGATCTTTTGTCGGTTGCCACACGCTATACCTCTCCAAGGGCTCAGGAATTTACGGAAATAGGGCAGATAGACTGCATAGGCGCAAAAAATTCTCCCTCATATCTTACCCAGGCGGGCGGAATATCCATCGGCATTATTGCCGCCTACGGCTATGAGGTGGAGGGGTCTCAGGCCTTCTGCTTTAACTGTTTGAGCCCGGATGGCGCTTCCGCTGTTATCGGCGAAATTTCGTCCCTGCGCTCACAGGGCGCTCATTATATAATAGTGGCGGTTGACTGGGGCAATTCCACATCGGAGGAGTCTACTCCCGAAATGCATGCCATCGCTTCGGAATTATGCGCAAACGGAGCCGATCTGGTTATAGGTACAGGTTCGTTTTTCATCCAGTCGGCAAGGCACATAATAGATGAAAATTCATCTGTCGAAGCGGATGACCACCATCTTGTGGCTTATTCGGTCGGGTATCTCACCTCCGAATACGTCGGCACCGGACTTTCCGGCGGCTCGTATATCGCCAAAATTACCATTGTACGTCCATCGGACGGCGATAAAACCTACGCAAAACAGATGCAGTATATCCCCGTGTTCCGATACAAATCAGAGGGAAAAGTAATGATTTTCCCCTCAACAACGGAAAATCATCAGAATGTGGGCAAAATTCTTCCGCCTTTGTCCTTTTCGAGGTATAACAGCTTTACAAGCGCGCTCCAGGATAAACTCGGCATAATTATGACTCCTGTTTTTGAGCAGCCTGAAAGCGATTCGGGCGAGAAAATCACTCTTTAAGCATTTTAAATAAATTTGGAAACAAAAAATTAACAATTTGTACTAAAAAAAATTTGTTTTCTACTGCACAGCAAGAAAAAAATGTGGTATTATAATATAGATATGCATCTTTTATTTGAGGTGAAAAACAATGGGAGATAAAAATGAACTTATCGTCCGTGCCGCTGCCTGTTCGATAGGCGGAAAAGTAAGAGGCGCAAACGAGGATAACGTATTTTTTAACGGCGACTATATAACTAAGGAAATGATCGAAAATGATTATTCGGTCAAAACAGGTCAGCCCCAGGGCGTCAATCTTTTCGGAGTGTTCGACGGCATGGGACAGCAGAACAGAGGCGCTCTTGCCTCCAATATCGCTGCAAGCAAGCTATGCGACACATATTCTGAAATCAGAAAGTGTGACCCGAGCGAGGTTGACGATATAGTTCTTGAATATATCAACAGGGCAAATGAGGCGGTAAGCATAGCCTCACGCCGCTCAAACAAACGCTGCGGCACTACGTTTTCTGCTCTGTATACTAACAGACAGACCGCTGTTGCGTACAACATAGGCGACAGCAGAATATTCCTGTTGAGAGGGAACGAGCTTTTTCAGGTCTCCCGCGATCACTATCCTCAGGACGGCGATCCCTTTGCCGACGAGGGATTTGACAACAGGGTATCGCAGTTTTTGGGACTTTATGAGAACGAGAAGGATCTTGAGCCTTTCCGTTCAAAGAATATCACCCTGCAGAAGGGCGATAAATTTTTGCTCTGCACAGACGGTGTTTCCGACAATATGCCCCGCGAGACCATACGCGAGATACTGAGCAAAAACAAGGACGCCTTTTCCTGTGCAAACGAGCTCTGCCGCACAGCCGAATCCAACGGCTCACAAGACAACATGAGCGCGGTTGTAATTACCGTAAACACAAAAGGCTTTCACCCCACAACTAATATGATTATGTGCGCCGTCATGGTTGGCGTGTTTATTCTGGGATTTTTAATCGGTTACTTTACCGGTTATCTGTTCGGAAGCGCTTCCTACGGAAAGACTAATCTTGACGACGGCGGCGACATCGGTCCGGCTGTTCTGGTAGAGTCCGCCGAACCCGATATAGACGACGTATACTCCGAGCTCTTCCCCGAGGAGTCCGAGGATGAGAGCAGCAATGACGAATCCTCGGAGGCTGAAAGCAAGGAAAGTAAGTCAAGCGTTACTAAAATTAAAATGTCCAAGTCGGACATCACGCTTGAATATCTGCAGGAATTCCAGCTTTCGGTCACCTTCTCCCCCAAAGGAGCAAGCGAGGATATTATTTGGGAATCCAGCAACACCAACGCGGTAACCGTTGATAAGAACGGCGTCGTTAGGGGTGTGGGAGCCGGGAAATACGCTGAAATAACTGCCACCGGAAAAGAAAGCGGCAAAAAAGCCACTTGCGTGGTGCGCGTAAAAATACCTGAAACAACAACTACTACAACAACTACAAAAGCAGAAGAAGAAAATCACGAAACCGATGAGAACTGATATCTGCCGGGCAGTTATTTTGGCAAACGGAGGGAAACCAGATGGCGTTTTTTAAACGATCCATGACAGGTAAAAATAAAAAAAAGAAAAAAGAAGAACCGGAAGCTTTTGAGCATATAGAAGCAGAGGAAATAATATCGGGGGCCGAGCAGGAGGAGATGCATCTGCCCGAAGGCCCCTTGCCGGGCGATTACACGCTTGATATGCCCGACCTTTCGCTTTCAAAGGCAGACGCATCTCTTGAAACCATGGGTGCGGACGGTCAGCCGGTGACAAGTGCGCCCAACAGCGACTTTGCGGCGGAGCTGGAATCTCTTTCCGACCTTTTCAGCTCGGCTCAGGTGGACAAGCCTGCAAACACCTCTTTTCTCGACAATCTGCAAAGTCCCCCTGCCGACTCACTTTCTCCCACCGATATAGCTTTTGATTCCGCCGAGGTCTTCGGCCAGACTCCGCTTGTATCAGAGATGCCTGCCACCGACGAGGGAGCAGTCGGCGAACATTTCAATGTCGACTATATGCCTCCCGTATCCGGCGCAGAGGTCTATTATCAGAATCCCGCTTCGCAGGAGTACCCCGATGCATTTGCCCCTTCGGAACAGATATATTACGACCGTCCTGCCGAGGCATACTCGCTTGCCTTTGCGGATCTTAGCGGCTGCACCGAGCTCTACGGCGATTATATCAACAACGCAACCGATATTTACGGTATAAAATACCCCGAATGCTTTAACCCCGATACTGTAAACTTTAACGGCAGGGCAATAGATCACAGCGATTTTTCCGCCGTTCACGGTCTGCGCTTTCACCATATCGCGGGCGCATCCGATATCACCGGAGTTATTTTCCCCGCGGAGTTTGATATCGACAACGCCTTTTTTGTAGGCAAAAACCTCTGCGGCTGCGATTTTTCCGCCGTTTACGCTCTGCGCTGGAAGCACATCGAAGGCGCGACAAATATATCTGCCATCAAATATCCCCCAACCTTTGATTTAAACGAAGCAAATCTTGAGGATCGCAATATTTCCTCAAGCGATTTTTCCCTTCTGCGCGAGATGAACTTTGCCTCCATCAAAAAGGCAAGCAGCATTCGCGCTATACGCTATCCCGCCGATTTTGATCTTGATTCGGCAAACTTCTTTGCCCGCAATCTCGACGGCAGCGATTTTTCTCTTGTATACAGATTAAAATGGGAAAACATCAAGGACGCGGGAATAGTAACTTCCATTGTTTACCCGCCCTCCTTTGATACCTCTCTTGCCGATTTTTACGGCAGGGATATCTCGGGCAGCGATTTTCTGACCGTCAGCTCCCTGCGCTGGGCGCATATCAAAAATGCCGCCAATATCAAGGGTCTTAAATATCCCCCCGAATTCGACACCGAAAACGCCGATTTTTCGGGTAAGAATATTTCTTTTTCAAATTTTTCGCGCGTTACTGGACTTACCTTTGCAAAAATAAAGGATGCGTCCGATATCCGCGGTATAGTTTATCCGCCCTCGTTCGATATCGAAAACGCCGATTTTATGGGCAGAAATATCGACAAATCGGATTTTTCGCTGCTTGAAAGCGTACCATGGGAGGCTGTCGCACTTGCAAAGAGCATGGACGACGTTTCTTTCCCGTTTGATTTTGAACCTGCCGAGTATCAGCCTGAGGAAACCCAGGTAGGTATGCTGTACCTGCTCCAGAAAATTCACCAGAGGGCAAGAATTTTTGACCGAGAGCAGTTCTATGCCGATGCAGACGAGCTTTATCCCGGTATGCAGACATCAACTGTTGACGAGTATCTTACTCTTGTCTCTTCAGAGCTTGCAGGCGGTGGAAAACACAGACTTCTTGTAAAGGCAAGAGAGGCCCACACGGGCGAAAAACTCTTCCTTGCAAAGCTCGGATGGAAAATCTTAGTCAAAAAACACAGCATAAAGGATACAATCCCCATGCTCACCGAGCTGCTGGCTCCCATATGCAAGCCCGAAGAGGCGGAAAAAATCCGCCAGCGCATTGATGAGCTTGCAAAGGGCGAGCACATGACCCCCGATGAGATAACCCAGAGCGAAATGAATCCCCTCATTTTCTCCGAAAAGAACGAATCTATTGAGGTAGTCCCGCAGGATATTCCCGCTCCCGGACAGTCCTGGATTCCCGTTCAGGAGGAAATCAAAGAAGAGGCACACGCTAATCCCGAGGATATTGCTCTCTTCTCATTCTCTGATGAAGATAATCGCCAGGGCACTTCCGTCAACGTCACCCAGCCCGAAGAAAAGCCCTCCGACGTTGCATACGCAAAGCTCTCCGAGCTTGACCAGAATCCCAGCGAGGACTTTGCCCATATTCCCGAGCCCAAGCAGGAGGAGGTATTCTCGCAGGTACCGGAAGGCGCTTCATTTGAGCCGGTTGACACCAGCAAGGTAAGCGTACCCGGTTATTATCCTCCCTCTGAATCGGTTGCCTTTGACGGACAGGCGGGCGAGCCTGCCGACAGACTTTCGGGCGATGAGCAGAAGGCTGTTCGTACCGGCGTTATGGGTATGCTGCTCTATATCAAGCGCAATTCCTCGGACGAAAAACTCAGCTTTGCCGAGCTTTCCAAGGCATTTTTAAAGATTTATCCCAATGTTCCCATAAAAGAAGCCTCCGCTATGGCTCAGTTCTCATCAAATGTTCTCAGCGGTACCGGCGGAGATATGAGAGAAAAGCTCTTCTCATTTGCCATTAAAGCCCCCGCGTCGGTCAAGCGTTATCTTTTGGAGTACGCCCTTGAGCAGTATAAAAAGACCCTTGCCGACTGGGACGACGAGCAAAGCTTTCTGGTATTTTTGCGCGCGCTGTGCGAAACCCTGTTTGAGGACGACTATATGCGCGAGTACGACGACTTTTTGATCCGCCGAAATATCCAGAAGCATCCCGACACCTCTATCGCTCCCGCTTATGAGGTTATTCCGTTCAGTAAGAATATCGGTAAGGTAAACCTTTATTCCAACGAAAATTTCCCCTACGCGCGCACCCTTGAGATGGTGGGCTTTACAAACATCAGCTTTGACGCTATCGCCCCTCTGCTCAAAATCGAGGTCAGCGACAACCGTCCCTACGACGATATCGGAAATCTTATTTCCCGTGAAGCCGAACCTTCTCTGCGCCAGTTTGTCGTTATAGATTCCCCCATGGGCTATCTGTACGTTGAAAAACGCACGCTTGACGACTGGAAGCTTGAGGAATCGGATATCTGGCGTGTTGCCGAGCGCAATATGGAAAACGAGGAGTTTGACGTAACCTACTGCTTCTCCACCCCTATTTCCACACCTTACAGATACCTTGAGCACGACCTTGCTTCCTACATTCTTTTCCGCCGTAAGCTGCTTAAAAAGCTTGCGGGCGGCAAGGATATGATAATAGGCGTTCCCTGCCGAGAGATGGCATATTTTGACACCTACTCCTTTGCCGGCGCCGAGGCTATGCTCAGGCTTGTTCAAAACTACAACTGCAATCTTGAAATCGACGGTGAGGAATACGAGCACTCGGTGGCAAGCGATATATTCATTTACCGTGTTGTGGACGGAACGCTCGACCGCATACGCAACGAGGACTATATACTGCTCAGCGACAGCGACGCCCGTCATGAACTGCTGCGCAGCGTTGCTCCCGATTCCCGCCCCACCACCGACCTGACAACCCCCTGGAAGACCGACGAGGTGGTATGTCTTACCGAACAGGAGATTGTTATTCAGGAGGCTGTTTACACAGCTTTAAAGCTGTACACCTACATGAACGGCGAAAACGACTACACCGTTGCGGAAAACGCCATGATGGGCATATTCGACGACCTGTTTATTCCCTTTGACGCTCAGTACCCCCACGGCGACGGAAGAAACACTCCCGACCCTCTCGACCACTTTGACGAGTGCGCCGCCGTTATCGCGACGGCAAGCAAGGCGGTAAACTGGCTGCTTGTTCAGGCCTTTGAAAAGCTGTGTGAAAAAGAGGTTTACGAAACCTCCACCGCTTCAAAGATAAGAAAGACTGTTCTTGAGGCGGTTTACGGCGACAGCGCAAATGTCGTATGGCTGAGCGCCGGCGCGGCGGACGACTACAACCTGCGTATGGAGGCTACCCACCGCTTCCACGAGCAGTATGTAGAAAACGCCCATCTATACTTCCTCGATTCGGAAGTCGAAACGGTTATGCACGCTCTGACCCTTATGTTCCACCAGTTCGGAAACCGCTACGCGCTGGGTCAGGTACGCCGTCATATCGTTAAAATCATTCCCGATATAAAATTCACCTACGAGCAGAGCCAGAGCGCATGGCTGCCCGAGCCCGACTCCAATATTGAGCTTGAGGTTCAGTCGCTGGGTATGGTTCTTCGCTCGGTAGAGCCCCGCAGAAAGGACGCTATTTTCCAGGGTCTTGCGAACGCCATAGGCGATTCCGACCTTGCCGAGTGCGGCTGGCCGCTTATGATATTTGCCAAGATGGCCAAAAACGCCTATCTTGACCCCACCGAGGCCATAAAGAGATACTTCTCAAAGAGAGAGGATCTTATCCCCTCCGGCTCGGCGCTCAAAACAATGTCCTATAAGGACCTTAACGCAGAGTTTTTAAAGCACTCACGTCTGAGCAGCAAGAGCGCCGATATGGTAAGGCGCAGAACAGACTCGGTAGCGGCTGCCGAGGATATCCCCGACCCGCTTGCCAAGGAGGAAACTCCCACAGGCTTTACCGAGCCCGCAAAACCCGAGCTGTGTCTTGCAAACGCGGATACTTCGCTGCTTTCCAGCGAGCTCTCCTATATCATTGAGCCTGCGGAAAATACTCTCAGCGCATATTTAAAGGAAACCGCCTTCACATTTACCTCGTTTTTCCGTGTCGCGGACGGTCAGTTTAACCCGCAGAACGACCCGGAGGCCGAGATTATGGGCGGAATACTGCGCGCGGCCTGCCAGCTTACCACCCTGCGCTCGCTCGCATGGACAATTACCGATATGCTCCGCCAGCAGGGCAGAGATCTTTCATCGGTAAACCGTGTCGACGTTGACAACGCGGCGGAATATGTAAACCTCAATAACGGTCTTACCTACCGCGCCGACGACCTTTACGCCGCGCTGTGCGGAACTCCGGTAAATCAGGGACTTTACATTCCCATCCAGCAGGAATACATTTTCTTTGCACAGTCTCAGGTGCCGGGCGTTCCAATTGCAAGCCTGTTTACCCTTCAGCAGGATCTCTCGCGCCTTGTTCCGGTTATGCGTACGGTTTACGACTGCCTGCGCATGTCCCAGAGCGGCGCCATTATCGACAACATCGATATTTTAGGCGATGCCCTTGCGGCATGGTGCGCATTGGCTTCGGTATGCGGCGGTGCCTTCTCCATAATGCCCGCTCCCGAGGAAGGCTACTCGCTTGAACGAATTAAAAGATAATTAAAAAAACGGAGAAGAAAAAAACTTCTCCGTTTTTTGTCTTAAAGCCATTTTACGGCATCGCCGATAACCGAATTCCAGAATCCCCATTCGTGGTAACCCTCCCGCCAGTCGGCGGTGCAGTCAAACCCGAGTTCATTGGCAAGCTTGTAAAACTTTACATTGTCATTATAAAAATCGTCCTGTCTGCCGCAGGAAAAATATATTGAAGGCTTATTTTTAATGTTCGCCTGGCTTTCTATCAGAGTTATAAGGTCGTTTCCGGTATCGCCGATAGTCGAAAAATCCCCGAAAACGCTGTCCAAAAAGCCCTTTCTCATTGGGAAAAAAGGGAAGGAATCGTCCTCGACCCTGCCGTTTTGATTTATAACGGCGGTACTCAGAGCAATTATTTTTGAAAAGGTGTCGCTGTACTTTAGACCCGCTCTCAGCGCGCCGTATCCGCCCATTGAAAGTCCGCCTATAAAGGTGTCCTCTCTGTTATCTGAAAGCGGGAAAAGGCCGCGAGTAATCTGTATTAATTCACGTCCGATATACTCTCCGTAGTTTTTAGCCGCCTTGGGGTTATCGACGTAAAAATCGTTTGCGCCGTCGGGCATAACCACTGCCAGACTGTTTTTTTCGGCAATTCCTAGAATACCCGTACGGTTTATCCAGTCGTTGTATGTACCGTAAACCCCGTGCAAAAGATAAAGCGTTTTAAAAGGACCGCTGCGAAAACCGTTTAAGTCGTCCGCGGGGATTATCACTCTTATCTGGGTATTTCTGTTAAGACACTGCGAAAAAATCTCCGCCGTAAGTATCGCCATAAAAACCACTCCCTTTTTGCTTTTATTATATCCGCCGAAAAAGAAAAAATCAAGCATGCAGGCAGGAGGTTTTCCCCTTGTTTTTTGCGGCTGATATGGTATAATTTATTTGTTATCCGCTTTATGATTTGAGGAGGAAATGCTGTTGGAACGTCTGCTTAATGCGCCATGTGAAAACCCCGATTTATACGGCACAGCCGCCCTTGCTTTTATAGGTGACTGTGTTTTTGAATTGCTTGCCCGTGAACAGCTTGTATGCCGCGGCAACTGTCCCGCAAAAAAACTGCACAGCGGCGCTGTAACTATGGTCAACTGCGCCGCGCAGGCAAAGGCGGTGGAAATTATTGAGCCCGTGCTGACCGAAAAAGAGTCCGACGTGCTGCGCCGCGGACGCAACCACAGCACCTCTCATACCCCGAAGAACGCTTCCGGCGCGGATTATCACGCCGCCACCGGACTTGAATGTCTGTTCGGATATCTCTATCTTTGCGGAGATATCACGCGCATTCGGGAGTTATTTGCACTAATATACGAAGAATAAAATGTACCCGTGAAAGGAAGATTGGATATGAGTTCTTTAAAAACACGCGGAAAGGCAAAAAAGATTATTTCCGATATTCTCTACTTTATTGCCGGCAGCTTTGTTTTCGGCGTGGGCACCGAAGCTCTCAACGCTCCTAACCACATCGCTCCCGGAGGACTTACCGGTATTTCCACGGTAATCAACTACCTGTGCCCCGTTTTGTCAATAGGTACAATGTTCTTCGTTCTCAACATTCCTCTTTTTCTTCTGGGCTACAAAAGGGCTGGAAAGGAATTTATAATCCGCTCATTTATAGGCTCGCTTTCCACCTCGGTTGCCATTGATGTCATTAAATATGTAGGCTTTCCCGTTTACAAGGGCAACACACTGCTTGCCGCTATTTACGGCGGACTTTTTATAGGTGTCGGAATGTCTCTCATTTTTATGGCGGGCGGCACGACCGGCGGCTCGGATATAGTCGCCATACTGCTTGCAAAAAAGTTCAAGCACATATCCATGAGCCGTTTTCTGTTGATCGTCGACTGCATAGTTATTACCGTTGCCGCGCTTATTTACCGCGAGCTTGAGGCGGCGCTTTATTCGGCAATCGCGCTGTTTGTTTCCACAAAGGTCATTGACGTCGCCCTTTACGGTCTTGATAAAAACAAGCTACTTTTTATTGTGACCGACAAAAAGGAGGAGCTTTCCGAGGCCATAACCACTCAGCTTACCCGCGGCATGACCATTTTGAACGGCACGGGCGCGTACACCGGCACGCATAAAAATGTTATAATGTGCGCCGTGCGCCGAAACGAGGTCTACAAAGCGCGCGATATAGTCGGCAAATGCGACCCGGGCGCCTTTATGATTGTCGGCGACGTTGATCAGATAATGGGCGAAGGCTTTTATGATGACTCAAAGATTATGGAATATATGAAATAGCAAAAAGGCGGGCAATGAAAAAGCTTTCCATTGTCCGCCTTTTTTTAAACAAAAATCTTTTTAAAGGATTTGCATAAATTTCCCGGTTTAACCGTTATTCTTATTTGTCTTGTCTGTGTAGTTCTGGTTTTTGTTTTCACTTGTATTCTGCTTTTTGTTTTCGCTTGTATCGCAGTTTTTGCCGTTTGAGGACTTATATCCGTTCTTATCTGACATTATTATCAGCTCCTTTCATTGTTTATTTTTTCTTAAATAAGCCCGTTTATGCAGGTTTTAAGGTGATTTTTATGATTTTTTTGCCCGAAAAATTTACCGAAAGAATGAAAAACGTCCTAGGCGGTGAATTTGACGCTTTTCTCAAGTGTTACGATTTGCCGCCGCAAAGAGGCATTCGCATAAACACACTGAAAATGCCGCTCGAAAAACGTGAGAGCATGCCCTTTGAGCTTGCCCCCTCACCATTTGCAAAGGACAGTTTTTTTCTGCTCTCCGATGATGAAAAAATCGGTGCTTCCCCATATCATCACGCGGGGGCAATATACTCGCAGGAGCCCTCGGCGTCTGCGGCCGCGGCAGCTTTGAGGACTCAGCCGAGCGAAATAATACTTGATATGTGCGCCGCTCCGGGCGGTAAAACAACCCAGATCGCCGCCGCGTTGCAGGGAAAAGGACTTATATGGGCAAACGAGGTCATAAGCTCGCGCGCTTCGGTGCTTATCTCAAACGTCGAGCGAATGGGCATTAAAAACTGTATTGTTTCTTCGGCACGCCCCGACACCCTTGCCGAAAACCTGCCCGAATATTTTGACCGAGTTATTGTTGACGCCCCCTGCTCGGGCGAGGGAATGTTCCGCAAAAATCCGAGGGCTGTCGAAGAATGGTCTCCCGAACACGTCAGTAGCTGCGCCCGAAGGCAGGCTCAGATTATGGAGAGCGCATGCAGGTGTCTGCGCCCGGGTGGAACGCTGGTTTATTCCACCTGCACATTTTCCCCCGAGGAAGATGAAAATCTAATAAGTGAATTTCTTGAAAACCATCCCGATTTTTACGCTGACGCCATAGATGACATCCCCGCACACAAAGTGCCCGTGGGAGCGGGAGTTGCGGTAAAAATCTACCCCACCGACGGCGGCGAGGGACACTTTGTCGCAAGGCTTATTCGACGCGGAGAGTGTGAGTACGGCACTTCATTTGCGGCTGTCAATGACCGGACAAACACCGAAACCCGGAGCTTTTTTGACGGTATTTTCAGTATCAGCCCCGACGTTGCATGTAAAGTTATAGGTGAAAACATCTATGCCGTGCCGAAGGATTTTCCCGATGTGCGCGGCTGCGGCGTTCTGCGCGCAGGCGTTTTGGCGGGCAAGATAAAGGGCAAAAGAATCGAGCCCAGCCACGCCCTTTTTATGGCATATGAGCCCGAAATGTTTAAAAACACAGTTGATTTGACCGAAACACCCTCCGTCCTTTCCGCCTTTCTGCGCGGCGAGGAGATAGCCTGCGACGGAAAATTAAAGGGCTATACTGCCGTTGTTTTTGACAATATGACAATCGGCTTTGGCAAAAGCTCGGGAGGAAGGCTGAAAAATCACTACCCAAAGGGTCTGCGAAGCCTTAACTAAAGGTTGTGTTTAAGCAGCCATAGCACATGTTATGGAGCCATCTTCCCCCGGCGTGTGCGAAAATATTATTAACCTCGGCGACTGCTGGGACAGCGCCGTTCTGCGCGAATACAGTTCGGAAATAAACGCCGTTAATTCAGTTTATAAAGGCCAGCAGAAACAGGCCACCGCCTGCATCAGAGCGGCGGCGGCTTTTATAACAGACACCGAGCAGATTGCCCGCCGAGCTCTTTTGCCCGAAAAAATTGAAGCCTTTTGCAAAAGCTTTATTAAGCGCGAGCTGAAAAAAGATGTCTTTGCCCGCATAGGCGGCGAGCAGATACGGCTTTTTTCCGCCGTAACTCTTGACGGCATTACCTTTTTTGAGCAGAGCATAGCCGCCTTTGCAGACAAAATATTTGTTGTGGAGGATAAACCCGGCGCCGCCGCAAATATTATAATGAACACCCTGCGGGCAGTTTTTAACAAAGAGAAGGTTGCTCATATTGCGGGCATCTCTCCGCTTTTTCCCGACGCCCAGACCGACCAGCTTATTCTGCCCGAGTCAAAAATCGCTGTTGTAAGGCAGAACGGTCTGTTAAAATGCGAGGGGCTCGAGCCCTACCGCACCTTCCACGGCAAGCGGTTTTACGATTGCGAGGTTCTTGCCGACAGCCGCAAAAAAATCGCCTTTAACAAAAAGGCGTCGGCTGAGCTTTTATCTGCAGCGAGCACGGCAATGCGCGAGGCAAAAAATACCCACGATATTCTGGAATCATATTACATTCCAGCAATGGATTTTAATAAAACCGACGCGATTTTTGAAAAACTTAACAATGAAATATTTATA
>JAFRVM010000240.1 GCA_017438505.1 Clostridia bacterium
ACTGCTGGAAAGCGTTCAGAATGATAATTGAATCTTTCACACGGATTAACAGATGATTTATTCGCCACCCTTTTGTAAAGTTCCGCAAGCAGAACAAACGGTATTGATGTAAGCATCATCGCTATAATTACAGGATATGTTACCGGTGAATCAGCAAGCAACCTGCCGGTAATAACACCGAAAGAACCCCCGCTTACGAATATCGCGCTGTGTGACAGCCTGCCCTGTGAACATCTGAGCGTTACCTCTGCTCCGCCGACATGCGTACAGCAGTTGCCAAAGCATATTATTATAATTCCAATTATCGGATGCCACAACGGAAAAAGCCACAAAACGGTACCTCCGGCAGCCAGCGCTACCGTTCCGATAAGACCGATATTTACATTTTGGTGCCTATCGCAAAATGCCCCGATAATGGACTGGGGAACAAAAGCCATGGCATCATAAAACAGCGGTATAAACCAAAGTATCCAGCTGTCGCCGATGACTTTTGACAGACAGAAAAAGCAGTTTACTTCCGTCATGAAGTGAACGTAAAAATACAGCCAGCCGCTGCCGATATTCTTTGACATCAGGCTTCTGCTGATAAAACGCATAAATAACCCCATCCTCAATATATCAATGTTCGAATATGTATGTATTTTATCATAAAAGAAAACCATTATCAACATTTTTAAAAAAATAATAAGCATAAAATCATTATTCTGTCTTTACATTATTATCAAAATGATATACAATGATTAACAGTAAAAAAAGAGGTGTTGAAAATGACTGATAAAGAAAAATATATTTCCCCGTTTTCCACAAGATACGCAAGCGACGAAATGCAGGAAACGTTTTCCGAAAGCTTTAAATTCAAAACATGGCGCAGGCTGTGGATCGCTCTGGCAAAAGCCGAAAAAGCGCTCGGACTTGATATTACCGACGAGCAGATAAAAGAGCTTGAAGAACACGCCGAAGATATTAACTTTGAGGTTGCCCAAGAGCGTGAAAAAATCGTCCGTCACGACGTTATGAGCCACGTTTACGCATACGGTCAGCAGTGCCCCAAAGCGGAGGCGATTATTCACCTCGGCGCAACAAGCTGCTATGTGGGCGACAATACAGACGTTATTATTCTTCGCAAAGCGTCTGAAATCGTGCTAAAAAAAGCCGCCCAGGTCGTAAAAAACCTTGCGGATTTCGCAGAAAAATATAAAGCTCTCCCCTGCCTTGCCTACACTCACCTTCAGCCGGCTCAGCTTACCACGGTCGGCAAACGCGCAACGCTCTGGATGTATGAGCTGATTCAGGATATTGAAGAGCTTGAGCACCGCCTTGACAATCTGCTGCTGCTCGGCTCGAAGGGCACTACGGGCACACAGGCAAGCTTTATGGAGCTTTTCGGCGGTGATGAGGAAAAAATCAAAAAAATGGAAGAGATGATCGCAGCCGATATGGGCTTTAAGGGCTGCGTACCCGTTTCCGGTCAGACGTCTTCGCGAAAAGTGGATTCATATTTTCTTGCCGTGCTTTCGGGCTTTGCGCAGAGCGCTTATAAATTCGCAAACGACCTGCGTATTCTCCAGTCCTTTGAAGAGATGGAGGAGCCGTTTGAAAAGAATCAGATAGGCTCGTCAGCTATGCCTTATAAGCGCAACCCGATGAGGAGCGAAAGGATCTGCGCGCTGGCAAGGTACGTTATATGCGATTCACTCAACCCGGCATTCACCGCAGGCACTCAGTGGTTTGAAAGAACGCTTGACGATTCCGCAAACAAGAGGATCTCAGTTGCTGAGGCATTTTTGGCGGTTGACT
>JAFRVM010000241.1 GCA_017438505.1 Clostridia bacterium
AACTGCACGCGATACAGCCAGAAATATCTGTATTTTCCATTCGGTTTCATAGCGCGGAACCCGACTGCGACGGGTGCGCCCAGATCTTCGCCTGCGGATACAAGCACACCGTTGCTGTCTACCTCCGCCCCTGTTAGAGCCTTTGCCTTTGCGACGCCGATATCATCCACACCGAGGGACAGCTTGCCTTCTTTGAACGCTTTGACAACTTCCGCGGCGGCATCGTCGGCGTAAAGAATTGCCTCGGCAAGCTCTACCGAAAGGTCGCATTTGATGGCTTTTGCCAGCACTTCCGGTGTGCCGTAGGTTTCCTCGCCGTTTGCGTCATCGGTAATGGTTGCGTAATACAGACTGTCAAGTCCGATTGTGCTCATGAGTTTTCCTCCTTCAAATAGTATTCTTTCGCCACATCAATGGCATAATGATGAAAGCCCGTATCGTCCTCATGACCGAGATACCGCCGCTCCGTTATCGTAAATCCGGAATCGAGCAAATCGGCATTTACAGACGATACGAGCTGTAAATAATTGTTTTTTGTAAAGATTGAGATACGCACTTCGCAGATATCCACCTCGGGTGTGTTGTCCGCAAACAAATCGAACACGTCAATCAGCGGCGTTAACACAGCGTAAGTATCCGGCGGCGTGTTGCTGAAAATCCCTGTTTCCACGGGAACCGTATGCCGTGACAGAATATCATTCAATTCGCTTAACGCGCTCATACATCGTTCATCTCCCGTTCAAGCGTATCCGTCATAGCGGTCATTATCTGTTTCCGCGCTTTTGATTTTGCCGGTTTCAGAAACGGCTTAGGCGGCTGACCTGATTTTCCGTATTCGAGGATGTTGGCGATTTTTGCGTTACTTTCTCCACCGGAACGTGGTTCCGCAAAACCGACTTTAATATCATAGTCGCCTTTGTCATTCACCTTTACCGGTGATGAGCCGAGCGAACTTTCAAGCTGTCCTGATGAGCGGGACGGCTTTTTTGTTCCTTTGCCGATAACAGCGGACAGGTTTGTCGAAATCGCGCTTTCGGCAACTTCAGCGCCTGCCTGCAGAGCTTTTTCGCACACTTCGTCTGTTCTTTGCCCTAACCGGGATAGCTTTGCGATCAGCTCATCAGGCATCTTCGCTTTCATTTTTGCCATACGTATCATCAACCTTTCCTGTTACTTCATAGTACATATTTTTCTGCCGTACATTGTCAAAGGATATAATGTTGTACCGTTCGCCGAGGCAGTCAATCACCATCCTGTTATCAATCGGCACACCCGGAATAAAACGGAACCGGAACAGAGCTGACGCGTCTTTCAGCGAGGCTCTGTTCGTCCATTTTTCGGTAGCGTTTTTCGGCTCAAAATATGCGTGAACCGAAGCAATAATCGTTTCTGCCGGGACACGGAATCCGTCATCGTCTTTTGTGTAGTGAATTGATTTGATAACAATCGGCGTTGTCATTTTACCGAATGACATTTTTACACTCTCCATTCCTTGTCAAGACGGAACAGGATGTTTACCGTTGTCATGATTTGTGAAGCGGCATTTACGTTATCGTTGAAAAAACCGCCGGTTGAACCGTCGCGGGATTCATAATAATGGCAGGCAAGAAAAACAACAGCCTGACGTGTGGTCGCGGACATCGGGTG
>JAFRVM010000242.1 GCA_017438505.1 Clostridia bacterium
CAAAACCTTTTTTAACAGCTACGCTGTGGCGCAGATTTCCCACTCGAGAGGCATAACAACAGGACTTGTTGTGGTTTACAAAAAGTTTGCAAGCTACTTTGTAAAGGGCGATGTAGGACTTATTAACACCGATTTATCCAAATCCATGCACTTTGTAAGCTGTGTAATGGCGTTTGCCGCGATAGTTGCCGTGCAGATAAAACAGAAAAATGCAGCCAAAGCCATACTTACATGGTTTCTGATTGCCCTTATGCCGCTGAGCATAAACTTTTTCTCTATAACAAACAGCTTTGTTCATACCCTTATGCTTTACAGCTTTGTTTCTGTTTACATTCTGGCTATTGTCGCTATAAATGCCGCTCCAAAGGATAACGCAAGGCTGGGCAAAGAGGTTATATGCATAGCTCTTGCACTTATTGCCGCCAATAATATTTACATAGCTAACAGAAGCTATCTGCAGCTTAATATAACATACGAGAACGCATATTCCTTCTACACCTCGCTTGCCGCGGAGATCAAAATGACTCCCGGTTTTGAGGAGGGAACAAAGGTTGCGATAATAGGCGAAAACGATAATCTGCTTTATAACTGCGCCGATTTTGCCGACAGCGATATCTTCGGAATAGAGCGAAGCGTAATAAATGCCATAAACCGCGAGACCTTTATTAAATACTATGTAGGTTTTAATGCCGAGTTTGCCGGTTATGAGCTGCAGGAGCAGATAAAACAGTCTCAGGAGTTTGCTGCAATGCCGGTTTACCCGTATTACGGCTCTGTGCAGAAAATAGGCGACTGTATTGTAGTTAAGCTGAGCTGAAAATCTTTGTAAAAAGTGGGCTTTAAAGCAAAAAACAATTGAAATGATGCGGGTTTAATGGTATAATATTAGGAAATATTAATTGGAGATAAGCTGATAAGATGGCATTTAAAAGATGGAAGCGCAGCGAGACGAATAAAGAGACGGCAAAAGAGATTGCCGAAAAGTACGGAATTACCGGTTTTCAGGCTCTTTTGCTGCAGACAAGGGGACTTGCCGGTGAGCCCGAAATAGAGGCTTTTTTATATCCCGAAAGACTAACCTTTGACCCGCTGACCATCAAAGATATGCAAAAGGCAGTCGAAAGAATTGAAACAGCACTGGAAAATGACCAGAAAATTACCGTTTACGGCGATTACGACGCCGACGGGGTTACCGCTACCGCCATTTTATATTCTTATCTGCAGACCCGCACCGATAATGTTAATTATTATATTCCCGAGCGCAACCGCAGCGGCTACGGACTCAATAACGAGAGCGTGGGTGCTCTTTACGAGCAGGGCACGCAGCTTATTGTCACCGTGGATAACGGTATCTCGGCAAACGAGCAGGTGGACCTTGCAAACAGTCTGGGTCTTGACATTGTTGTTACCGACCACCATGTGCCGGGTGATATTCTGCCGAAAGCATGCGCCGTTGTTGACCCTCACAGACAGGACTGTCCCAGTTCTTTCAAGGATTTTGCGGGCGTTGGCGTTGCCCTTATGCTTATTTGCGCTCTTGAGGGAGAGGGCAGCTTTGATTTTATTCTTGATACATATTCCGATCTCGCATGTATCGGCACTATTGCAGATATTGTACCCCTTACCGGTATTAACCGCGCTATTGTAAAAAGGGGAATAGAGAGCATACGCATAGGCGAACGTATGGGTGTTATGGCTATTATTGAGGCGGCCGGTATAAAGGCGGAGGGTATTACTTCCGATGAAGTTGCCTTTAAAATCGCGCCCCGCATCAATGCTTTGGGCAGACTGGGCTCTTCCGAGAGCACGGTTGAGCTTTTGCTTTGTGACAGCCCTGAGCTTGCCGAAAAGCTGGCAATCGAGATGAACACCGAAAACGAGCGCCGCAGAGAGATTGAGACAAGTGTTTCAGAGGCGGTAACCGCGCAGTTATGCGCACACCCGGAATATGTCAGCGAGCGGGTAATTGTCGTTTACGGCGAAGGCTGGCACGGCGGAGTTATAGGTATTGCCGCCTCGCGCCTTGTTGAAAAATTCGGAAAACCCTGCATTATTATCTCCTCCGACGGCGAAACAGCAAAGGGCTCGGGCAGAAGTATAGCCGGATTCTCTCTTTACAATGCACTTGATTTTTGTTCAGATATACTTTTGGGGTTCGGCGGTCACGAGCTTGCCGCAGGTCTTACCCTAAAACCCGAAAATGTGGACCTTTTCCGCCGTAAAATAAACGAATACGCCCGTATGTATTATAAAACCATGCCCGTTCCCGAGATAAAGCTTGCCTGCAAACTCAATCCGGCTTCGGTATCGAGTGAGCTTGCGCATCAGATAAAAATACTTGAGCCCTTCGGTTCAGGCAACAGCGTGCCGCTTTTTGCCCTGTGTGAAATGAAAATTACAGGTGTTGACGAGCTCGGCTCGGGACGGCATCTGCGCCTTACCTTATCTAAAAACGGCAGTTTTGTTCAGGCTATGATGTTTTTCAGAACCCGCAGAGATTTTCCCTTTGACAAAGGGGATATTATCGACGTTGCTGTTACCCTTGATGAAGGCGAATTTCGCGGCAGACCGACTGTTTCGGTAATTGTCAGAGATTTTCGCCAGTCGGGACTTGACCAGGAAAAAATAGTTGAGGGCGGCGCTCTTTTTGACAGATTCAAAAGGGAAGAGGAACTGACCGAGGACGAAGTTTCAGCTCTTCTTCCCGGCAGAGACGACCTTGCCGCAGTATACCGCGCAATCCGCTCGGGAAACGGCTGGCACGGAGATATATACTATTTTTCGTCCAGAGTGGGCGGAAGCATCGAGTATTCAAAAATGCTTACCTGCCTTTCGGTTTTATGCAGCAAAAAGCTTGTAAGCATAGACGAAACAGGCGGCAGAACAGACATCTCTCTTTGTCCTGTTGAGGGCAAGGTGGATATAGAAAGCAGCGAAGTCATGATGAAATTAAAAGGGGGTACGGCGAATGTCTGAGAGCTTTTACAACTCCTATGACGATCTTTTGTTTTTAATGAAAAATTCAGGCAAAAGCTATGATGAACAGCTTGTTGACAAGGCATATCGCTTTGCCCTTGAGGCTCACGGCAATCAGCTTCGCAAATCGGGAGAGCCTTATATCGTTCATCCTATTTCGGTCGCCTGTATACTTGTAGAGCTTGGAATGGACGTCGATTCGGTTGTCGCTGCCATTCTGCACGACGTTGTGGAGGATACCCCCGTAACCCTCTCTCAGGTGTCCGAGATGTTCAGCCCCGGCATAGCCTCAATTATCGACGGCCTGACAAAAATCAGCAAGATGAGCTTTTCCACGCGCGAGGAGCGTCAGGCGGAGAATATCCGCAAGATGCTTATCGCTATGTATGAGGATATAAGGGTAATAATCATCAAGCTTGCAGACAGGCTCAACAATATGCGCACCATTGACGCTCTCGCACCCCAGAAGCGCAGGGATATCGCCCTTGAGACAATGGAGATTTACGCGCCTATTGCTCACCGTCTTGGTATCCGCTCGGTTAAAGAGGAGCTTGAGGATCTTTCGCTGCGCCAGCTTGACAGCGTGGCATATAAAGAAATCGTTGCCGAGCTTGCCGAGCGCAAGCTGGACAAGGAAAATTTTATAAGCACCATAAAGGCTCAGATAACCGAAACTCTGAGCAAGGAAAACGTCGCTCATTTTACCGTTGAGGGCAGAATTAAGAGCATAAACGGCATATATAACAAGATGTATAAGCAGAATAAGACCCTTGACGAGATTTACGACGTTTACGCCGTGCGTGTGCTTGTCGATACTATGGACGACTGCTACCACGTTCTGGGTATAATTCACCAGATGTTTATACCCATACCCAACCGCTTTAAGGACTATATAACCATGCCCAAGCCCAACGGTTATCAATCGCTTCATACCACGGTTATAAGCCGGGATACCCATTTTGTATTCGAGATTCAGATACGCACATTCGAAATGCACAAGATGGCCGAATACGGTATTGCCGCTCACTGGAAGTATAAGCTGGGTATGAGCGCCAAAGGGGAGAGCAATCAGCGCCTTGACTGGATACGGGATCTGCTCGACAAGCAGCGTGAGAGCGGCGACGTTACCGAAATTCTCCGTCAAATAAAAAGCGATATGATGCCCGAAGAGGTATACGCATTTACCCCAAAGGGAGATCTGAAGGTTGTGCCCGCGGGCGCAACGGTAATAGATTTTGCATACGCTATTCACAGTGCGGTAGGAAACCGTATGATAGGCGCCAAAATCAACGGTAATATTGTGCCCATAAACCAAGTGCTTGCCACCGGCGATATAGTTGAAATTTTAACCACAAAAGACGCAACTCGCGGTCCCAGCAGAGACTGGCTTAACATTGTAAAGACAAGCGAAGCAAGAACTAAAATCCGCGCGTGGTTCAAAAAAGAGCGCCGCGAGGAAAATATTATCGAGGGTAAAAACAGCCTTGCCCGTGAGATTCGCAGAGGCAAGTACCATATATCCGAGGAGGACTCAAAGGATATCCTGCTTGAGATTTCTCAGCGTCTTGCCTATGATACTCTTGACGATTTCTACGCGGCTATCGGCTACGGAGGTCTGCAGATTACCCGTATAATGCAGAAATTCCACGATGAGGCTCAAAAGCGGTATGCCGCGAGAGAGGCCGCTGCGGAACCTGCCGAAATTACCGGCAAAACCGTTTCCACCAAGAATTCCGGAGCAAAGGACGGAGTTGTTGTCAGCGGACTTAATAACGTGCTTGTAAAGTACGCACGCTGCTGCAACCCGCTGCCGGGCGATGAGATAATCGGTTTTATAACACGCGGTTTCGGGGTTTCCATTCACAAGCGTGACTGCACAAACGTGCCTGCCGATATCTCCTCCAGCGCCGAACCTGAACGCTGGGTCGAGGCCGTCTGGGCAGGTGAAAACACAAACCGTGAATTTGACGTGAGCATTGATATTTTAGGCGACGACCGCGGCGGGCTGCTTAACGATATAACGTCGCAGTTTGTCAATATGCATCTTGGTATAAACTCGCTCAACTCCCGCGTTATAAAAAACAACAAGGCGCAAATTACAATTGAGTTTACCACAAAGGGCATTGAACACATGGAGATGGTCATAAGCAGACTTTTAAAGATAAAAGGCATAACCAGCATTAAGCGTTCAAACAGGTAAGTTATTATTTTTATATAAAGGAGTTTTTTGTTATGAGTTTAAAAATCGCCATTTACGGTTACGGCAATGTAGGCAGAGGCGTCGAGGCTGCCGTAACCAATTCAAAGGACGCCGAGCTTTACGGTGTATTTACACGCAGAGATCCTTCCTCTGTTAAAACGCTTACAAACGCTGCCGTATATTCGGCGGACAAAATCGACGACCACAAGGGTAAATTCGATGTTCTTATCCTCTGCGGAGGAAGCGCTACCGATCTGCCTGTTCAGACACCCGCTCTTGCCGAAAAATTCAATGTTGTAGACAGCTTTGATACCCACGCAAATATTCCCGTTCACTTTGCAAATGTCGACGCAGCCGCTAAAAAAGGCGGAAATATCGCTGTTATCTCTGTCGGCTGGGATCCCGGAATGTTCTCCCTTGCAAGAATTTACGGAGACGCAATCCTGCCCGACGGCGACGCGTATACCTTCTGGGGCAAGGGCGTAAGTCAGGGTCATTCCGACGCTATAAGAAGAATTGAAGGCGTTGTTGACGCGCGTCAGTATACCATTCCCGTACCTGAAGCTCTGGAAAAGGTAAGAAGCGGCGAAAACCCCGAGCTTACAACACGTCAGAAGCATACAAGAGAGTGCTTTGTAGTTGCCGCCGAGGGTGCGGACAAGGCTGTTATTGAGGAAAAAATCAAGACAATGCCCAACTATTTTGCCGATTACGATACAACAGTTCATTTTATCACAGCCGAAGAGATGAAGCGCGACCACAGTGAGCTTCCCCACGGCGGATTTGTAATTCGAAGCGGCAAAACAGGTCTTAATAAAGAACATAACCACATTATCGAATACAGCTTAAAGCTCGATTCCAACCCCGAATTTACCGCACAGATCCTGCTCGCCTGCGCAATAGCCGCAGCGAGAATGAGCGCGGAAAAACAGTGCGGCTGCA
>JAFRVM010000243.1 GCA_017438505.1 Clostridia bacterium
TACGCATGGTAGAGAAAGAGCCGGGCAAGTACTTGCCCGGCTCTTTCTCTACCATGCGTAGGTTGCAAAAACAGCAATTGCGGGTTATCCTTTTTTTAAAAGGAGGCAGTTAAAATGAATCAGTATATAACAGGCGCAATGATCAAAAGACTGCGCGAGGAAAAACACTTGACCCAGTCGCAGCTTGCCGAAAAGCTTGCCGTCAGCGACAAGGCCATATCAAAATGGGAGACGGGAAGGGGATACCCCGATATATCGCTTGTCGAAGCTCTTGCAAAGGTTTTGGGCGTTTCGATAATCGAGCTTATGTCTGGCGAGGACGTTGCCAACACAAACCGTGCCTTTGATATGCGCAGGGTAAATTTTTACGTCTGCCCTGTCTGCGGCAACGCAATTTTTTCGGTAGGCGAAGCGGTAATAAGCTGTCACGGCATCGTTCTGCCCGCCCTTGAAGCCGAAGATCCCGACGGGCAGCACCCGTTAAATATCGAAACGGTCGAGGACGAATACTATATAACCTCCCCGCACTCTATGAGCAAGGAGCATCACATCTCATTTTTTGCGGCGGTAAAGGATAACGGCTGCGAGATAGTAAAGCTCTACCCCGAAAGCTGCGCCGAGGCACGTTTTAAGATAAGCAGAACAAGGGATTTGTATTATTACTGCAACAAGCACGGACTTTTTAGGCGCCGTGTGCGTCCGGCTCGCCCATCAGGTGACAGGACAAGAAATACAGGTTATTGAATTTGCGTGTAAACTCTCCTATAATTGGGTTGCAATCAAAAAACAATACCCGTTTGGGAGGTAAAATTTATGGAACTCGGAAAGAAAATAAAGTTTCTTCGCCAAAAAGGCGGACTAACACAGGAAAAACTGGCGGAAAAGCTGGGCATTGCCCCGCAGTCGGTATCAAAATGGGAAAACGGAGTGGCTATGCCGGATATCACCCTTCTGCCCCTGCTTGCCGAGATTTTCGGAGTGAGCATTGACGAGCTTTTCGACCTTACTGCCGCGCAGAGACTTAACCGCATAGAAAACCGTATGGAAATCGAGGAGGAGCTGCCGCAGGAGGTTTTTAAGGACTACGAGGAATTTTTAAAAAACCAGCTGTCCAGCGAGCAATACAAAAAGAGGGCGACCGGACTTCTTGCCGCTCTCTACCACCACCGCATGAACTCGTACGCCGTCAAGGTCAGCCGCTACGCAAGGCAGGCGATAACCCTCGCGCCCAACGAGAAAAACTGCCAGTTTCTGCTTGGCATGGCGGAAGGCCACGCGGTATGGGACTGGAACATATCCAACCATTCAAAGGCTGTCGAGTTTTACAAAGAACTTGCAGAGCAAAACCCCGACCTAAGACTGCCTTACTGCTATCTGCTTGATAATCTTATAGCCGACCGCAGAGCCGATGAGGCCGAAAAGTATCTTGAAGCATTTAGCGCCCTGCCCGATTCCAACCCCGTAATAACTGCCGATTACTGCGCGCATATCGCGCTTGCCCGCTTTGACGTCAAAACGGCTGACGGCATTATTGAAAATCTTTTAAAAGAATATCCCGACGACA
>JAFRVM010000244.1 GCA_017438505.1 Clostridia bacterium
ACAATAATGCCCGCAGCCTTATTTCAAAGGTCGACCGCGACGAGCTTTTGCAGGAGCTTGTTAAAAACTATCTTAAACGTTAATTTGGAGTGATTATATTGGCAGCAGATTTCCTTTCATACCGTGACAAACCGCTTGTTCGCTGCGGAAACGATATCTATTACGGCAGTATGAGCGACAAATATGTTATCAAAATGAGTGCCGAGCAATTTTCCGAGGCCGGCGGAGTTTCTATTCCCTCAAAGGTTATTGTTCAGCTTATGTATACCGATCCCGATATCCGCGCTAAGGACAGAATTATAAAAACAAGTGAGAAGGAAAGCCTTTCCAAAGCGCTTGAAATTTCCGAAATCTGGCTTAAACGCGCACTGAAAGACTAAAATTTTTAAGACTGCCGTTTTAACCTTACTGGCAGTCTTTTTTTTGGGATGTGATTTGTTTGAATAACGCTGGTTTAATAAGGGAAATTTTAAGATTAAAAGAAGAGACCGGCACGCTCTTGCTGGCTCACACATACATGAATCCCGCCATTGTTGATATCGCCGATGTTTCGGGCGACAGCTTTGCTCTTTCCAAAGCCGCGACCAAATATGATAACGAAAAAGTCATAATGTGCGGCGTGCGCTTTATGGCGGAGACGGTCAAAATCCTATCGCCGGAAAAAAGAGTGTATATGCCGGTAGGCTCGGCCACCTGCGCAATGGCGGAGCAGTTTTCACCGGAAAAGGTCAAAGAGTTCAAAGAGCAAAACCCCGATGTTTGCGTTTGTGCGTATATAAACACTACCGCTGCTCTAAAGGCTCAGTGCGATGTGTGCGTTACATCTTCGACCGCGGTAAAAATCGTCAAAGCGCTTGAAGCGAAGGATATTTTGTTTATTCCCGACTGCAATCTCGGCACGTTTGTAAAGGAGCAGGTACCCGAGAAAAATATTATCCTTTGGAAGGGTGGATGTCCTGTTCACGGCAGTATTACTGTCGATGATGTTCTGACTGCCAAATCTGCTCACCCGCATGCTAAAATTGCCATTCATCCCGAATGTCCGCCCGAGGTCTGCAAAATGGCTGACTATATCGGCGCCACATCGGGCATACTGGATTATTGCAAACAGTCGGACGACGATGTTATTATCGCCACCGAAAAGGGAGTTTGCGACTGGCTGAACTTACACTATCCGCAAAAGGATTTTTATCAGCTTGCCCCCGAAAAATTTATCTGCCGCGATATGAAGCTTACCACCCTTGAGAGCATTTACAAAACTCTTTTGGGCGAGGCGGGAGAAGAGATAATACTTGACGAAGAACTGCGCATAGCGGCAAAAAGACCAATTGACGCTATGCTCGCTTACGGAGGATAAGGAGGACGTTTTAAATTGGCACTTAGAAATATTGTAAAAGAGGGCGACGAGATTCTGCACAAAAAATGCCGCCCTGTTGAAAAGTTTGATAAAAAGCTCGCAACAATTATCGACGATATGATTGAGACCATGTACAAGGCCGACGGCTGCGGACTTGCCGCTCCGCAGGTGGGACTTTTACGCAGAATTGTTGTAATAGACGTCGGCGAAGGTCCTATTGAGCTTGTAAACCCTGTGATTGTTGAAAGAAGCGGCGAACAGGAGGCGGTAGAAGCCTGCCTTTCCATTCCCGAAACATACGGCGTTACCCGCCGTCCCGCTTATGTAAAGGTTCAGGGCTATGACCGCAATGGTGATTTGTACGAATATGAGGGAGAAGAACTGCTCGCCCGCGCTTTTTGCCACGAGCTTGACCACCTCGACGGTATTCTTTTTACCG
>JAFRVM010000245.1 GCA_017438505.1 Clostridia bacterium
CGCCCGCCTCGGAGAAACCGGAAACGACGTCTGGGCGGCTACATTTCATTCCACCTGTGCCAGAATGCTGCGGCGCGACGCCGATAAAATTGGCTATAACCCCCGCTTTACAATTTATGATACCGACGATTCGCACAGACTTATCAAGGACGTCCAATCGGCTCTTTCGATTGACGATAAGCTTTTTCCCTACCGTATGATTTTATCCGAGATAAGCAGGGCAAAGGAAGCCATGCTCTCCCCCGACGAATACAGGAAAAAGGTCGGTGCCGACTATCGGCTTCGAAAGGTCGCCGAAGCATACGAGATGTATCAGCGCAGATTAAAAGAGGCCGACGCAATGGATTTTGACGACCTTTTGTGCAATACTATAGAGCTTCTGCGCCGCTGTCCCGACGTTTTGGAATACTATCAGAACCGCTTCCGCTATATTCTTGTGGACGAGTATCAGGACACAAATCACGCACAGTATATTTTTACAAGGCTTCTTGCCGGTGACAGAAAAAACATCTGCGTTGTCGGCGACGACGACCAGTCTATTTACAAGTTCCGCGGCGCGACAATTGAAAATATCCTTTCATTTGAAAAAAGTTATCCGAATGCAGAGATAATCCGCCTTGAACAAAACTACAGGTCTACGCAGAATATTCTCGACGCCGCCAACGCCGTTATCAAAAACAACGATAACCGCAAAGGAAAAAATCTGTGGACAGAAAACAAAAACGGTGACAAGGTGTTAAGCTTTACAGCGGCAAGCGAGCAGGATGAAGCTCAGTTTATATCCGATACAGTCACAGCAAACGTAGCATCCGGAATGAAATTTTCCGATCACGCCGTGCTCTATCGGCTCAATGCCCAGTCGAACTCTATTGAAAGTATGTTTGTGCGTGCGGGTATTCCCTACCGTATTATCGGCGGTCACAGGTTTTACGAGCGAAAAGAGATCCGTGATATGATCGCATATCTCAGCCTGCTGAACAACACAAACGATGATATAAGGCTGCGCAGAATCATCAATGAACCCAAACGCGGCATCGGTAATAAAACCGTTTCCACAGCCGCGGAGATATCGCAGGTAGTCGGCATAAGTCTTTTTGAGGTTTTTTCCTCCGCCGACCAGTTTGAGCATCTCTCCCGAGCGGCAAAGCCCTTAAAGGCTTTTTGCGATATGATCAACGGTTTTCTTGAAATGATAGACAGCGGCTGTACACTGCACGCCCTGTACGAAGAAATACTTGATAAAACAGGATACATTGGTTACTTAAAGGCTCAGAACGACAAATCGGACGAGCGAATCGAAAACATAAACGAGCTTGCTTCAAATATTGTCAAATTTGAAGAGGAAAACGGCGAAAACGCCACTCTTTCGGCATTTTTGGAGGAAGTATCTCTGATGACCGATATCGACAACTACAACGCCGACTCCGACGCGGTAACCCTTATGACCATACACTCGGCAAAGGGACTTGAATTCCCCGCGGTATTTCTGCCCGGTATGGAGGAGGGCATCTTCCCCGGTATGCAGTCATTAAATTCCGAGGAGGAAATAGAAGAGGAGCGCCGTCTTGCGTACGTTGCAATAACCCGCGCCAAGAAAAAACTCTACATCATCACAGCAAAACAGAGAATGATGTACGGCTCGACAAAGCGCAATATCCCCTCCAGGTTTGTCCGTGAGATTCCCGATGAGCTGCTTGAAAACAAAAAATCGGATTCAATTTATGATTACGGCAGTTCCTACGGTACTTCGCAGAATACCGGAGGCTACGGCTATACATCTCAATTTACGCAGAAATCAGCCTACAAGCCCGCCTCCGTTTATACCAAGCCTCCTAAGAATACAACCGTTTATAACGTCGGAGATTCGGTAACCCACCCGACCTTCGGCAAGGGAATGATACTTTCCGCAAGCGCGATGGGCAACGACACTCTGCTTGAGGTCGCCTTTGAAAAGGTAGGTACAAAGAAGCTGATGGCAAACTTTGCAAAACTCAAAAAAATCTGATATTTTGTCACTTTTCTCCTCCCGGGACATAGAATGTAAGGAGCAAACGCTTACTTAATTTTGACCATTAGGAGGAGTTTTAATGGCAGAGCACAAATTTATCGCACCCGGTGAGTGCAGAAAGGATTACAAAGAAGCCGTTTGTATTGACGCAAATCAGATTTACGACTCCTGCTGCGATAAGGACTGTATGGAAAATATGCCGGTATATTTTACCGATTCGGCGCAGTCTATTGTAGATCAGGCAGCGGCGGTACGGCTTCGCGACGCCGATATCATCAATGTCTCTATCGACATTGAACCTGTAGCATTTAACCGCGGCTATTATTCGGTCGACATTACCTACTATTTTGACGTCGAACTCGATATCACCCTCGGACACCGCTGTCCGGCAAACTGCGTACACGGTCTTTGCGTTTACACCAAAAAGGTAATTCTTTACGGCAGCGAGGGCGGAGTCAAGGTATTTTCTTCCAATTACAGCTACGACCAGAACGACGTTCAGAACAAGATGACCCAGAACATCCCCAAGGCAACCGTTCAGGTTGCTTCGCCCGTCTCTCTCGGTGCAAAGCTTGAGGAGCGCTGCAACTGCGGCACAATTCCGGGATTTTCAGTACCGAGCTGGATAACCTCACGCTTCAGCGGAGATTTCTCGAATGTCGGCAGTGAAAAGGTCGTCTATGTAACACTCGGAGTATTCTCGATTATTCAGATTGAGCGCAACGTATCCATGCTGATTCACGCATATGATTTCTGTATGCCCGAAAAACGCTGCGTTGAGGGTACAAACGAAAACCCCTGTGACCTTTTCAGACGTCTGCGCTTCCCCACCGAGGAGTTTTTCCCGCCCAAGGCCGGTGAGCTGCGAGATGCTTCCGATATTATTCCCGGCTGCGGCTGCTGCAAATAATCCAAAAAAACGGCTGAGACAAAATGTCTCAGCCTCATTTTTTACAATTTTCTTCTCTTGACCGTTTTTTCGGGCGATTTATAAATGGAGTTTTCCGCCACATACCCTCGAACACTTGAGAGCGGGTAAATATTAGTAAATCTTCCAATGACAGTACCGGGGTTGAGTACGCTGTTGCAGCCGATCTCCGAAAAA
>JAFRVM010000023.1 GCA_017438505.1 Clostridia bacterium
AATATCAAAGGCGTGCATGGGCTGACCGTACTCGAGCATAACGTAGTTTGTAATGTCAACGATGTTGTTTATCGGACGAACTCCGCTTGCGCGCAGACGCTCTCTAAGCCAGCGGGGCGAGGGCTCGATTTTTACATTTTTAACAACTCTTGCTATGTAATTATAGCAAAGTTCGCTGTCAAGAATTTCCACACAGCTCAGTTCGTCATTTATACTGCCTGCTCCGCCCTTAACAACCGGTTTATGTAATTCGAGCGGTTTATTAAATGTTGCGGCAGCCTCTCTTGCAAGACCGATAACGGAAAGACAGTCGGCGCGGTTGGAGGTGATTTCAAATTCAACGGTTGTATCGTTAAGACCGATGGCCGACTGGATATCCTGCCCTACCGTGCAGTCCTCCTGCAAAACGAAGATACCTTCGGGGTCGGCGTAGGGAAAATCGTGAGCGGTAAGACCGAGAGTTTCAAGACCGCAGAACATACCGTAGGATTCAACGCCGCGCAGCTTGCCCTTTTTGATTTTTGTGCCGTCGGGCAAAACAGCGCCGTGCAGACAGACGGGTACAAGATCGCCCACCTTGATATTGTGACCGTTGGTTACAATCTGAATGGGAGCCTCTAGTCCGGCCTCCACCTGACAAACCAGCAGCTTGTCAGCATCGGGGTGCTGCTCTATTTTTAAAATTTTACCTACAACTACATTTTCAATGTTTTCTCCTTCGGTTTCAAAGGTTTCAACCTTAGAGCCGGACATGGTCATAGCCTCGGAGAAATCACGCATACTCATTTTATCCAGCTTAACAAACTCGTCAAGCCATCTCATAGAAAGATTCATAAATTTTTACCCTCCCTTAATTAAAACTGCTTTAAAAAGCGGGTGTCGTTTTCGTACAGCAGGCGCAAATCGGTAATGTTGTATCTTCTCATAACGATTCGCTCAAGACCGAGACCGAAGGCAAAGCCGCTGTAAACTTCGGGGTCTATGCCGCAGTTTTCAAGCACTTTGGGGTGTACCATACCGCAGCCGAGGATCTCGATCCAGCCCTCGCCCTTGCAAAGATGGCAGCCTTTTCCGCCGCACTCAAAGCAGCAGATGTCGGTCTCCGCCGAAGGCTCGGTAAACGGGAAGTGATGAGGACGGAAACGCACCTTGGAATCCTCGCCGTAAAGACGCTTTACAAAAATTTCAAGCGTACCTTTAAGGTCGGACATTGTAATGCCTTTATCAACAACAAGACCCTCTATCTGATGGAAGAGCGGAGAGTGTGTCGCGTCAACGGCGTCCGAACGGTAAACTCGACCGGGAGAGATAATGCGGATAGGCGGTTTTTTCTGCTCCATTGTTCTTATCTGAACCGGAGAGGTCTGTGTACGCAGAAGAATGTTATCTGTAATATAGAAGGTATCCTGGGTATCTCTTGCGGGATGACCCTTGGGAATGTTTAAAAGCTCAAAATTATAGTGGTCGTACTCTACCTCGGGGCCGTCAACAATTTCAAAGCCCATACCGACAAAGATTTCTTCAATTTCACGCAGAACCTTGGTAAGGGGATGATAATAACCGAGCTCGCTCTTTTTACCGGGAAGGGTTACGTCAATAGCTTCGCTCTCAAGTCTTTTTTGAGTTTCAAGAGCCTTTATCTGCTCAAGCTTTTCGGATATTTTGTTTTCGATAGACGTGCGCACTTCGTTTGCAAGCTGGCCTATCTTGGGACGCTCTTCGGGAGATAGCGAGCCCATCTGCTTTAAAATAGCGGTAAGCTCACCCTTTTTGCCGAGATATTTTACCCTTATCTCGTCGAGCTGCTGACTGTCTTTAACTGCGCTCAGTTTTTCAAGCACTGCTTTGTTGATTGCCTCAAGTTGCTGCTTAATCATAATTTATCACCTCAAAAATAATTTGCAATAAAAAAACGTCTTCATCCGTACAAAAACAGGACGAAGGCGCGCCTCCGCGGTACCACCCGCATTTTTGCCGCATTTTTGCGGCAAACACTCAATAGTTAAGACCTTTAACGGAAGTCAACCCGTTGCGGCCTACCAGCAAAAAACCTTCAGCCGTACCGCTCAAAAGTGAACTTCAAAGCCGCGCCGTATGCGGGTGCTTCCAGCCGACGACACCCGTTCTCTTTTCATACGAAAACTGCAACTTTTACTCTCTTTATCACTGCGTTTTTTCATATTGCACCAATTATAGCATTTTGTTTTTAATTTATCAAGTATTTTATTGAAATTTCTTTGGTAATTATGTATAATATATTGTATAAATAAATCCGAAAGGAAGCTGCGATTATGGACATCCGTCCCGGAGATATTCTTGAAATGAAAAAAAGTCATCCCTGCGGCAGCAACAGCTTTTGCGTGCTGCGTTCGGGAATGGACTTTAAGCTTAAATGTACCGGGTGCGGACACGAGATTATGATTCCGCGCTCAAAGGCGGAACGCAATATCCGCAAAGTTATCAGAGAGGAAAATAAACAGGATGTTTGACAAACTTTCAGCCGCAGAGGCACGGTACGAAGAGATAGCGGCAAAGCTGTATGAGCCCGATGTTATAAACAATCAGGAGCTTTACCGTGAGCTTATGAAGGAATACAAGGGTCTTACCGCTCTTGTGGAAAAATACCGTGAATACAAAAAGGCAAAGGACAGTCTTGAAGAAGCAAAAATGATGCTTGACGAGGGCGGTCTTGACAAGGATTTTAAAGAGATGGTCGAGGCCGAGCTTGAAGAGTCCAAGGAGACAATCGAAAAATGCTCCGAGGAGCTTAAAATACTGCTTCTTCCCCACGACCCCAACGATGAGCGCAACGTTATCATCGAGATCCGCGGCGGTGCGGGCGGAGATGAGGCGGCTTTGTTTGCCGGCTCGCTATTTAGAATGTACTCAATGTACGCTGAGCAGCGCGGCTGGAAAACCGAAGTTGTAAACGCCAACGAAACCGAGCTGGGCGGTTACAAGGAAATCAGCTTTATGATCAACGGCGAGGGAGCATATTCCCGCTTAAAGTTTGAAAGCGGCGTTCACCGTGTTCAGCGAGTTCCCGAAACGGAAACACAGGGACGTATTCACACCTCCACCGTTACCGTTGCCGTTCTGCCCGAAGCCGATGACGTTGAAATTGAGATAAATCCCACCGATTTGCAAATCGACACCTTCCGTTCGAGCGGAGCTGGCGGTCAGCATATCAATAAAACAGAGTCGGCGATAAGAATCACCCACCTGCCCACAGGCGTTGTTGTAGAGTGTCAGGACGAGCGCAGCCAGTACAAAAATAAAGACAAGGCCATGAAGATACTCAAGTCAAAGCTCTATGAGGCAAAGCAAAGGGAGCAGAACTCCCAGATTGCCGCCGACAGAAAGGCTCAGGTAGGTACGGGCGACCGCAGCGAGAGAATAAGAACCTACAACTACCCTCAGGGCAGAATAAGCGACCACCGCATCGGTCTTACCATTTACAAGCTTGACCAGTTCTTAAACGGCGATATCGACGAGGTTATCGACGCGCTTATTACAGCAGACAGAGCCGAAAAGCTTGCTGCCTCCATGGAAAATAAACAGTAAATCAAGAAGTGATATAGTTATGGAAACCTTGCTTTTGCGGGGAGATGAAAACGGAATAAAAAAAGCCGCAGAAATATTAAAATCGGGCGGACTTTGCGCAATTCCCACCGAGACGGTCTACGGTCTTGCGGCAAACTCTCTTGACCCGCAGGCGGTAGAAAAAATCTTTGCTGCAAAGGGTCGTCCGCAGGATAATCCTCTGATTATTCATATTGCCGAAACCGATGAAATATACAGATATGTAACCGATTTTTGCCAAAAAGCGAAAAAACTTACGGAAAAATTCTGGCCGGGACCCTTGACAGTTATCTTACCGAAAAGCAAAGAAGTGCCCGATGTTGTTACCTGCGGTATGGATTCGGTAGCTGTCAGAATGCCGTCAAACCCTATTGCCCACAAAATTATCAAAGAGTGCAAAGTGGCTCTTGCCGCGCCTTCGGCAAATATCTCGGGCAGACCCAGTCCTACGTCCTTTGAACACGTTTACGAGGATATGAATGGCAAAATCGACGCAATTGTTGACGGAGGACAGTGCAGGTACGGTCTGGAATCGACCGTAATTTCGTTTTTGACCGACCCTCCGAGACTGCTGCGACCCGGTGCGGTCACACCTGAGAATATTGAAGAAACAATAGGCGAAATAGTTATCGACGATGCAGTAAAAAACAAGCTTGCCGAAGGACAAAAGGTTCTCTCTCCGGGCATGAAGTATAAGCACTATGCTCCAAAA
>JAFRVM010000246.1 GCA_017438505.1 Clostridia bacterium
GCGTGGTTCAGGTATCGCCCGATGTTATGCCTGATTTTGGGCGGAGTCGTTGGTGTTGCAGTAATTCTTATTCGATTACTCAAGAAAAAACGTCCCGCACCTGCTACTCAGGCGGCATAGCAGTGTCTGCCGCATAGAATAAAATTAACGCCATACGGTTAATGCCGTATGGCGTTTTTTCGTGTATTCGGGCAATCAAGCCCATGAAAAGTTTTCCCTGCCCGCGGCAAGTTCAAAGTGGCATTTGACAATTCCGAGGTCTATTTTAAGGCAAGAGCCAAAAACACCGGCTTTTGCGGATACCTTATTTTTGTCAAGAGTAAACCTGAATTTCTGCTGGTTTACAGCCGTGGGAGCGAGCAGAGCGGCTTTTACTCCCCTTTTGAACCATTCGGGAGAATCGGCCATTATATTGCTGACATCGGCAGGCAATTTGCTCTTTCTTTCCGACCCCTGCGTTTTGCCGTAGCCGAGGGAGATAACAATGACCTCTTTTTCATCTTTATCCAAAACTGCCTTGCTTTTACCGTGGGTCAAAGCTGCCCAGCAGGTGTTAAGACCCAGTTCCTGCGCCTTGAGCACCAGCAACTCGCCGTAATATCCGCATTTTTCATCGAGATCATCGCTCTTTTTGCCTATCATGGCGATATAGTTTGAGCAGTTCTCAAATCTTCCGTAATGCGCCAGACGGGAGCTAAAGCATTCGGGCTCATCGTAAAAAATCTGCATATTCAGTCCGCTCTGACGGTTGAGCGAAGCTGCGAAGTTATTAAGCTGGGTTCTGATATTATCCGGAATCGGCTTGTCAAGATACTGCCGCACGCTGTGGCGGGCTTTCATAAGTTCAAAAACATTATCCATTTTCGTATTCCCCTTATATTTTTTATGCCGCGATATCCGCTGCGGCGGCGGTATAGGCGCTTACACGGTCTGCTACGTTTTTCTGCAGGTTGCGGAAGAAGAACTGATAGTCGTAGATGTGATATGCTCCCTCGGGCAGTCCCGGAACAACCGGCTTGTAATCGGCGGAGTTTATATCGGTAACCTTAACTATCCCTCTCTCCTCATCAACATAGCAGCCGCACAGAGCGGGAACCTCGGAGGTGATCTCTCCGCCGTAATTTGTAAAGCAGGCGCCGAGATTAAGCGACTTGTCAGCGGGAGTTTTATCGGTTTTCCAGTTGAGCGGGTTGATTGTGTAGGCTTTTTGACCCTTGGGATTGATAAAGGTCTCGTCAAGCTCGGGAGCTTCACAGTCAAAGCTGATTACTACGCCGGTATCATCTGCTCCTTTTGCAGGAATAATCTGAGGATAAGCGTTTACCATCTCCTCGGTGCAAGCCCAGCCGATAGCGTAAACGGCGACAAGCTGCTCCTGCATCTTTTTATCGCCAAAGTACTCCATTAGCAGGCGGTAGCACATATCCGCGCCCTGCGAAAAGCCCGCAAGGATGATCGGTCTGCCTTTGTTTTCATGTTCAAGATAGTATTTGAAGGCCGCCGAAACATCGCTGTACGCAATATTCAAATACTGCTCTCTTTCGCTGCTGTCAAGTGAATATACTTTCATGGCAGCCTGGCGGTAAAAGGGCGCAAACATGCGCGCGCTGTCCTCATAAATGCCTCTTTCCATATTTAGCGCGCCGGTAAAATAGCCCTTTGTAACCTCGTCCTCAAGCGACATATTAAATTCGTCGTTGGTATCAACCGTAGGACAGACAAGAAACAAATCAGTCGACTTGTTTTCACCTATTGCGTAATACGACCAGTTGGCGGCGTTGGAATAATCGGTATCGGAGGCAAGCGACTTCTTGCTTTCTTTCTTTTTGCAGCCTGCCGCAAGCAGCAGTACCGCGGCAAGAACTATTGCCAGAATACGTTTTTTCAAAGCTCATCATTCCTTAAAGTATTATTAGAATATCCAAGGCAAGTAAAAATTTTCCACCTTAGTTTTTTACTCAAAATTTCTTCATTACGTCACGGCCGTAAATGGTAGTCCAGTCATCTCTCATGGATATGGGCGTCCAGTCAAACTCTTCGCAGAGAGAGTACATTTTTTCAGCCTTTTCCAGATTGCCGTTTTCTCTTCTTAAATCGTCGCAGCAGAGCATAAAGGCCTTTGATCTGTACTTGTTGCCGCTTGTTGCGTACTCAGCCATGCTGGAGTCGCCGGTGCTGTTGCCAAACGAGAGAACGGGCTGAATGCCTATCTCCTGCATAATAACGGTAACCTTGTTCATCTTGAGATTCTTAATAATAAAATCTCCGCCGAGAACAAGCTGGTCGTTATCGTCAAAAACATAGTTAAGACCGTCGGTATCGCCCTGATCCTTGGTTACAAGTGTTTCGTCCGAGCCGATGATATGTCTGTTGGGAATATTGAGAGGAGAATCGTAAACGATGCCGCGAACGATAAATCTGTCTGTTCCGCTGACGATGTAAACCGTAAAATCGTAAGCCTGGAGCATCTCTACAACCTGCAGCATGGGAAGATAAAAGCCATCTCCCCTGTTCATTCCGTAGTAGCCGGGCATTGGCTGCTTTTTAAATTCCTGAATATAATTGTTGAATTCATCGACCGTCATACCGGCAAATGCGGAAGCTATAGCTTTTCCGTGATCGACCTCAAGACCCTTAGCCGCTTCGCCGGTCTCATTGAGGGTGACGATTTTCTTTGCTGTCGCAATTTCAAATTCGCTTGCCTTGTCCTTGTATTCAGGGTCTTCCAGAACTCTGTACTGGAGCAGGCAGTAGTCAAAATAGTTGGGATCGGTCTCGCAGAAGAGTGTGCCGTCAAGGTCAAATACCGCAATTCTGTCCGTGGCGGGGATAAAATCCTCACTCTTTTCATCCGTTACAGCCTTTACATACTCAATAAGCTCCTTTTTTGCCTGTGCGTCGTCTGTCCACAGCGAAAGCGCGGTATCCAAATCAACCGTTTTCTTTGCAGATTGAATATCATTTTTGATGTGAAGACCGAAAATAGTTCCTATCACACTAAGATAAAGCGCCAGTACCACCGACAGAAATTTCCATCCTGCCGAACTTGATTTTGTGTTTTGCATTGTTCTATACTCCTTTTCTTTTTTGTTATTGTAACATTTTTACCTCTGTTTTTCAATATAAAATGCAAAAAAGAGCAGGACGAATCCTGCTCTTGCGCTGCATTAATATTTAATCTGCTTTCCCGTGGTGGAATCAACAATAAATTTTTCCTTTACCTCTTTGGTATCGTAGTTATACTTTGTAAATGTAATATTTGTATCTCCCTTTTTGTACGATGTCTCGTAAACATAGCGGGTGCTGCCCGAAAGTCTCTCTCTTGTGCCGATATAGTCGGGGTAATCGCTGTGGTATACGAAGAAATTATCAAGCAGATAGTTGCTTACCTCTACCGAAACTCCCTCGTCAGTCAGCAGAACATATTCCATATCAAAGCTATCACATATCTCGGCACGTCTGCCAATTGATTTGAGATACGCTTCGGCGTATGCATGCGTCTGCCTTGTAAGTTCTTTAGTGTCGGTTTCAAGATATAAAAGAACTCGCGCACGGCATGTCGGCGGGAATAATTTTTTTACATCGTCTGAATAGTAGCTTCCGTCGCGGGGAACTTTAGTTTCTTCAAGCTTTAATTTATCCCCGTCCTTGGAGAAAATATACACCGCCGGATAAGAGCCGCCGGAAAGGTCGGTAAACTTACCGTTTTCAAAGCCATAGCCTACATAACTGACCAGTGTGTAGGCGTAAATCTTATCCCTTTTCTTGTCAAGCTGCATTATTATATGTCCTTCGGCAAAGCATTCAGCCTCGCTTCCGGCTTTGTTTTCGTTAATAATGTTTTCAGCAATAAGTGACTCTATCCTTTCGTCCTTTATGCCCTTGCCAAAGTAAACGGGAAATGAGCTTCCAAAAGACGGAACAGTCAGAAAAGCAACAGCTATCGCCGCAAGTACGATTACCGAACAAATTATTATCCAAAGTCCGGTTTTTTTAGATTTTAACACGGTTTTTACTCTCCTTTTTACATTTACCTCACCGAATGCAACGGGAGATACCGCTGTTTTAAAATCGGCTGCGCTCAGATTAATAAGAGCTTCGGCATAATTTTTCTTCTCATTGGTTTTAAACTCTTTTACGGTTTTTTCATCGCAGGCGTATTCAATATCTCTGCAAAATAAAACGTAGGACAGCCATACAAGCGGATTGAACCAGTAAACCGATACAAGCGCAAATCCAAGCGGCTTCCAAATATAATCGCGTCTTGCTATGTGCGCCCTCTCGTGCATTACGACCGAGTTGTAATCTTTGCCGCCTAGTGTGGAAGGCAGATAAATTTTTGGTTTGAAAATTCCGAACACAAACGGAGTGTTGATTCTGTCGCAGAGATAGATCTCATCGCCCATCGGCGCGGATTCAGCAATCCTTTTTTTGAGCATAAACCAGCTTGCGACCCAGTAGACGGTCACAGCCAAGAATCCCGCAAGCCATATATAAAACCTTGTATGATAACCTTTGTCGGATGTTTCCGTCGTGGCGGGGTAAGATATCTTCTCAGCCGCGTCCTGCTCCGGGGCAGCGTCATCGGATATTATCACAGCTTCAAAATCTCCAAAATCAGCGGGTTTCTCATAAACGGTCTCGCTGTTAACAACAGGGTTTGATGTCCGCGGCACCATGCTTAATGGACTCTCGATAAACACCGGGCAGATAAGCCGAAGAGCAACTAAAGCCCACGCCGCGCAGACAATATATTTAGGGGCTTTTTTAAACATTAGTCTAAACATAATTATTGCAAGTATTATACAGCGGGCGTTTAAAGAAAGCTTTCCGAGAGTATCTATAAACTGCTCCATTTACTCTCCCCCTTCATAATCTTCAACCATTTTTCTAAGCTGCGCCACCTCGTCGGCGCTCAGTTTTTTCTGCGATGTAAATGCAGCTAAAAACGCCGGCAGCGAGCCGCAAAATGTATCGTCGACAAACCGTTTGCTCTGCATCGAATAAAAGTCATCACGCGCAATAATCGAGCTGACAGTGCCTTTTTCGTTTTTAAAAATGCCCTTGTCGCAAAGACGTTTTAATACCGTATATGAGGTTGTCTTTTTCCACTGTAAAACCTGTTCGGCGTACTTTGCAAGCTCGGAGGAGGAAAGAGGCTCGTGTTCCCAGATAATATCGGCAAACTTCGATTCCACCGCGCCCATCTGCATATCGCTCATATTAATCACCTCAGCATTCATTCTACACTTTGTAGTACAGTTTTATTCTACAACATGTAGAACGGTTTGTCAACTTTAAAATTATTAACTTTATATAAACAAAAAACCGGCTGAAAAATCAGCCGGTTTTCATTTTAATTAGGAATTGGGGTTTTTGCCGAAGAGAACCTTGTAGTAGTCGTTATCAATTATCTGCTGTGAAGCAGTAAAGCTGTTGCTGACAATTGTCTTAATGCGGCTTACATAGTCCTCGGGAAGCTCTTCGTTGGTGGTTGGGGTAAACTTCTTGTTCGCAGCAATATATGTGCCCTTTGTAGTCATCCAGTTGCGGCTGGGACAGTATACGATTTCTTCATGGTCGGAGAAAATATCCTTTCCTGAGAGAAGCCTTGAGTCGTACTCAATACCCAGGAGGTTGGAGATTGTAGGCAGAACGTCAATACTGCTGCAAAGGGTGTCAACCGTTTCGGGAGTCATACCCTTTTTGTAAATTATCAGCTCACTCTTGTATGTCTCAAAGGGCTCGGCGATGGAATGACCGGCAAGCTCCTCAAGCTGACCGTGTGTAAGCTCATAAGGATAGTGGTCTGGTGCAATAACAATAACCGTTTTTTCTGCGATGCCTTTTTCTTCAAGCATTTCCATAAGTCTCTGCATGGCAAGCTCAAACTCATAGTTGCAGGAGATGAATGCCGAAGCGGTATCGGAAAGTCCGAGGTTAAAGCTCTCGATAGTCTTACGGTTTTTAGAGGACATACGGTTGCCGGAATAGGAGTAGTTGCAGTGTCCGCTTACCGTCATATAGTAAATGCTGAAATGTTCTTCGTCAATGTAGTAAGGAACAGAGGAATCCATAAGCTCAACGTCCGACTGAGGCCAGTATTTAGGATGCTCAAGCTTAAGTCCGTTGCCTAAGCCTAGATACTTGTAGCCGAGGTTTGGATGTGTCTTATCTCTGCCATAATAGGTGTAGGTGTTATTGTGGAACGCATAGGTTGTATAACCCAGCCTGCGAGCCTGGTTGCCCATTGCAAAGTACATATTGTGCCCTATTGTGGCTCTAAAGCTTCTTATACCGTCCTGGTTTTTGGGAAGCAGCGACGTGGTAAGAACAAACTCACCCGCAAGGGTACTTCCCGACCAAAGAGGTGAATAGAAGTTTGTAAAGTTAAAGCCCTCGGTCTTCATCTTGTAAAGCATCGGGGTAACTTCCGGCCTGATTACATAGGGAGAGAAGGACTCGGCGGTTATCCATATCAGGTTGCAATCCTTAAACAGTCCTGTTTTCTCGTTCTGGGGAGTGGGCTGCAGGGATGCAAAATACTGGTGCATGTTCTTTATGGTCTTGTTCGATGCGCTCTCGGCAAGTGCGTTAAAGTCGATATTCATTACATTATCGCCGTAAACAACAGGCTCGGGAGCGTCCTGTCCGCCTCCGCCGTTTCCACCGTTTCCGCCGCCCTGATTATTGCCTCCGCCATTGGGATTATCGGGGATAATAAAGTCGGCATCTTCCTTGAAACCTGTAATCAGACGCTGGCAGTCAACGCGCATTGTGGTGAAAAGCCCGATTCTCTCAACCGAAATATCAAAGTTCTGTGTCTTGTAATAAAGGCTGTAGGGAGAATCGCGGTCTGTACCGTAGTTTTTAAGGGTTGAGGTTACGCTGAGATGGGAAAGGACAATTGCGAGAACCGCAACCAGAATAGTAAACTTGTGCTGACTTTTATCTTCGTCAAAGAAGTATCTTCTGCCCCATATAATAAGTGCGGCAAAAGGAATAAATTCAAGAATAATATAGAAAAGGCTGCTTAAGATACTGCTGAAAATTGTATCGACAAACTGCAGAGCCTCGCCCGTTGTGGTTGCCTGATACATTGTATAGTATACCTCAAAAATATTGTGGTAAACTATCTGAGAGCCGAAAAGCACTATTAAAAACAGAGAAATAACAATTGAAGTCAAGAATTTGAATTTTTGCGGAACTAAAAAAGTTATAAGGAAAAGCACGCCCGCAACAGGTATAGAGAACATCAGAATTGTAAGCAGCGGCACCCCGAAGGTTTGAACCGAGAATGCCATTCTTATATCAAATTCAAGCCAGAATACAAGCGCCAGATAGTAAAGAAACAGGTAAAGCGGCGAATACTTGCTGTCAGCCGTCCTTCGCGGATAGCTGCCGGTCGAGGATCCGCGCCTTCCACCGTAAGAAGAAGAATTGTTCCCTCTTTTAACATACTGATTGAAGCTGTTTTTGATGTACTTGCCGTACCCGGAAGTACGTCGTTTGGAGCCTGAACCGGAATAGCTTACACGATTTAAATTGCTTCCGCTTTTCTCGGAACCGTTATCAAAAAAATCAAACACAACTGCACCCTCTTAAAAATAGTTCATAAATGCTGCAACTTCATATGGTTAATATTTTAACACATATTTGCGTTTTTAGCAATATCGCAAATGACAAACTTTATGTAAAAATTGTAAATTTATTTGTATTGCCTTTATAATCGACAAAAACCTTTTCAGCCTTTTCAACGTAAATTTATGTAAACTGACAAAAAAGGAATTACCGCGATAGTTTCTGCACATAATAACCTTGCGAATTTTTTCGCATTTACTCAAAGGAGTTGTTATAAATGCTTGACAGAATCGCACTTATATTGGTCATAATAGGAAGCCTTAACTGGGGAAGCATAGGTTTATTCGGATTTGACTTTGTCTCGTGGATTTTCGGCGGACAGATGGAGGTTTTATCCCGAATAATCTTTACCCTTGTAGGTCTTGCGGGTCTTTGGTGCGTATCCCTTCTCTTCCGAGAGAGAACAGTTCTGGAAAGTCCCGAAAGCGACCGATAAACGCGAAAAGAGCAAAGTAAAGTAAAAACTTTACTTTGCTCTTGTTTTTATAATTCTTTCTTTTTTTATTTTACAGGCTATACACCCGTAAACCGAAACAGCAGTAAAAGATACAGCCTCGACTATTAATCTTGTATAGAAAAGACCCAGAGGCATGGGAAGTTTTGCTTCAAGCTTGCCGCCATAACAGACTAAAACTCCTGCCATTATAATAATATCTATAAGAAAGAATACAGAAAGCCCAAACCATGCTGCGATGATATTCTTTTTTGCCGCAAGAACAAGCATCAGAGTATAAAAAAGAACAAGTGCACAGCTAATTGCCACCGGAATTAAAACAGGCTCATCGACTGCATATTTCGCAACAGCAACTATATTGAATATAGTCGGAAGTGCCAATCCCGGCAAATAAATCGAGAATAGAGACGGCAAACTGAAGGGAATAAACAGAACACAGTACCAGCTTAAAATTCGCTTATATTTGTTTAGCTTTTCGGCAGTGCTCATTAATGTGCCCTCCTTCAATCACCGGTGTTTCTGATTATTCCTCAGCCCATTTGTGGGTCTGGGTAAACAGCTTCCAGCGGCTGTTGTCGCGGGTTACAAAAAAGAAATGCTTGTCAACTTTTGAGCCGTTCTGATTGCTGTCGGCCTCGGGATCGAAATAGTATTCTATGCCGTTAAGGGTGATCTTGCACCATGAATGTTCATAATAATAGGTTTTTGAGCCCTTTTCGACCACAAAATATCCGTTTACTATTTTGCACTTATATCCGACCGCCGAACATAAGGCATAATAGGCGGCCGCATATTCCTGACTTGTGCCCGTGCGGTATTTAAAGAAATACTTTGCGCGCTGAATATAGTTTTCAAATTCCCTGTCGCAGGTGCCGTAGCTGCCGTATTTACAGATATACTCATACAGCGCGCCCAGTTTTTCACTGTCGCTCATGCTGTCCTTCAAAAGAAGAGTGACTACGTTTTTGACTTCCTTATCCAGCCACTGGTCACCGGTGTATTCGGGAGCATTGGCGGCGGTGTTTCTTGAGCCCTCGCCCTCAACTTCCTGCGCAATAAATTTTACCGTTGTTGTTGTAGTTGTGGTCACATTATCCTTAGGGTCACGGCTGAAAAATTCGTAATCCTTTAAGTTTACACTGGTTGTCGATTCCGGCTCCGAAGCCTGCGCCTGGCTTTCAGCCAGCAGTTCGGCCTCACGCTCGTCCTCGGCAATCTTTTCCTCTGCGCGCACAGCGGCGTCATCCATGATTTCGTTCATAAGATCCTGGTCAATGTCTACATCCACCGTGGTCATGTCGAACTGTTCAAAAAACTCCGGTTCAAGATATATTTCCTTTTCTTCAAGGTACGACGCAGCGTCTTTATCAACAAAAAGCGGCAGCACTTTAGCATAAAACACCGCACCCAAAAGGGCGACAAAAACAGATATGCCCAAGACGGTGACAATTGTTATTGCTCTCTGCGGCGATATACTGCGAATATAATGCTTGACCGAATCAATGGTTTTAAGCGAGCCCATGGGCTTTGGCATAAGCACAAAGGTGTTGATGCTCCCAACCTTTTTAATTCTTTTCCAAAGCTCGTATACATCGTCGTCGGAAATTTCGGGAAAGCTCTCCCCCTCTTCCGACTCATAAATATTGCTTAACTTTTTGCGCCTTACACAGCTATTATAAGCCGTATCACGGTTTTTGCGTACCCACCACTGGGCGGAGGGTGCGTGATGAAGACTGTCAATCTGCTGATACATCAGAATATACGCTTCGCTGAGAACAGTGATTGCGTCCTCGTAATTTAGACATCTTGTATACTCATCCGTAAAGGCGCGTTTTACCGTTGAAAAGAAGAAATCGCGAAAACTTTCGTTTATTTCCTCTTCCGGCTCCTCGTCTATTTCCTCGGGTTCGGAATCAAACTCTATCTCCTCACCCATGGTAAAGCTGAGTTTTTTGTCAAATTTAGTTTTTTTATCCTGTTTTTTTTCCTCAATGGGATTCATTGGATCACATCCGAATTAAACGGTTATATATGTTTGTGAAACATATCCTGTCTTGCCGTCGGAAAGCTTAACCTTGTACCAGCTTCCGCTTGTTCCGAGAATAGTTACAACTGTACCTTTGGATATCTTGGTTACAACGCTGTAGCTTGTGCCCGCACCTCTGCGCATATTAAGCGTGCTTGTGTTTACAACGCCTGTCTTTGCAGCGGCGGTAGTTGTGGTTGTAGTCTTGGGGGTGGTTGTTGTAGTAGTTCCGGGTGCAGCGCTCTTTACCGTAACATACTGAGAGGAAACATATCCTGTCTTGCCGTCGGAAGTCTTAATCTTATACCAGCTTCCGCTTGTTCCGAGAAATGTTACAACTGTGCCCTGAGTAAGCTTTGAAACAACAGCATAGTTTGTGCCCGCGCCGCTGCGCATATTAAGCGTGCTTGTGTTTACATAGCCGTTCTGGCTTGTGACTGCAGTAGTGGTGGTCTTTGTTGTAGTTGTAGTTTTGGGAGTGGTTGTAGCTGCGGTTGTGTTATTAACTGTTATATACTGTGTGGATACGTAGCCTGTTTTTCCTGCGGAGGTCTGTATCTTATACCAACTTCCGCTTGTGCCGAGAATTGTAACAACAGCTCCCTTTGAAAGGGTTGTAACTACGGAGTAGCTTGTACCTGCGCCGCTGCGCATATTAAGTGTGGATGTATTTACCGTACCGGTTTTTGTTCCGGCCGCGGGTGTTGTGGTTGTTGTTTTGGTTGTTGTAGTAGTTGTTGTGGTAGTTGTTGTTACTAAGTTGGTTGCCTTTGAGTAGTTGGGAAAAGCATAGCCTATTATATAGGTATTGTTTCGTTTATAACTCTTGCTTCTTACCGAATCGGAGCTGTTGCCCTCAACAGTGTATACATATGTATCGTCAGCCTTGTATACAAGACCCATATGATTTGATGAAGAACCCGAGCCCGAGTGGTCAAAGAAGATAAGGTCGCCGCACTTGGGATTGTATCCGCTTGAAGCATAGTAGAAGCGTGATCTGTCCTTGTACCAGTTCATAATGGCCGTGCAGCCGCGCAGTTTGGGGAAAGCAGTGCCGTAAAGGCTTTTATCTGTCATGCATGCGCACCACAAAACAAATGCGTCGCACCAGTAATAGTTGGGCTTGCCGAAGTATTCGCCGTATTTGCTGTAGTTGTTTGCGCCCTCTTTGTATCCTACCTCTTTAAGAGCGGTATTGGCAAAGGCAGCGGCAACCTTTTTTTCATAGTCGGTCATGGAGATGCTTACCTCGCCGCCGGCATAACCTACATATTCTGACGAAACGTAACCGATCTTGACTCCGTCGTAAAGGATTTTGCACCATCCGTTGCTTGTGCTCAGAACAACAAAGTAGGTTCCCCTGTTTAATGTTGTGAGCTTTTCGGAAGAAGTGCTTGCCGAAGCTCGCACGTTGAGCGAATAGGTTGTCGTTTTTGCGAAAGCGGGCTTACTGTCCGAGACCTTTGATACCGCAGATGAGGCGACATATCCGAAAGCCGAGCCGGCATACTGAACTTTATACCAGCCGTTGCCCTCATCCGAAATAAAGGTAAGATAGCTGCCCTTTTTAGCTGTTATCGCGGTTATACCGGATGTCGAAGCGGTAAGTCTTACCGGAGTGTCTGCGTTCGCGGTAAGAGCGTAGGAAACATCGGTAGCGGCAAAGCCTCCGAGCGTGCTTCCCAGCGAGAACACCAGAGCTAAAATCAGCAACAACGCTACAGCTTTTTTACACATAAAACAACCTCCGAAACTTTTTTGTTACAATAGTTACAAACTTGTAACCATTTTTTTCAGATATCAAATAAAATATTATCACAGTAAAGTTCATAATTCAAGAAAAAAGACAAAAATAAACACATTGTTTACATTTAGTTTACTATTTTATTGTGATTTTTAATAAAATTCGCAATTTTAATTTGACATTTGCTACAATTATATGTTATAATTAGTTACAAATTGTAACCAATTAGCGTCTGTTTATAAAAAATCCAAAAAAAACCTTGACGTGTGCATTTGTTTATGTTATCATATTACATACCTCGTATAAGGTGCTTTTTTTATGCGCCAAAATAATGAGGGAGGCTTAACAGGAGGTGCCGAAATGAGAGTAAAAATTACTTTAGCCTGTACAGAGTGCAAGCAGCGTAACTACAACACTACTAAAAATAAGAAGAACACTCCGGACAGATTGGAAATGAACAAGTACTGCAGGTTCTGCAAAAAGCATACCCTGCACAAAGAGAGCAAGTAAGGGGGTATTTTTATGGCAAAGAACGAAGTTGCTGCAAAGCCTGCTTCCAAAGCAAAAAAAGATAAAAAAGGCCCCGGCTTGAAGGAAAGAATTTCTAAGTTTTTCCGCACCTACATAAGCGAGCTTAAAAAAATCACCTGGCCTACCGGCAAGCAGGTGCTCAACAATACTATTATTACAATAGTAGCAGTTTTAATTGTAGGTCTTTTCATCTGGCTGTTTGATTTCGGTCTGCAGTATCTGCGCGAGTGGATATTCAACCAATTCTAAAAGCCTTTTTAACACCGAGTGGAGGAGATTTAAATGGAAGAAGCCGCAAAATGGTATGTCGCTCATACCTATTCCGGTTATGAAAACAAGGTTGCCACCACTCTTCAGACGCTGGTTGAAAATCGCGGATGTCAGGATCTTATTCAGGAAATACTCGTTCCGACCGAAACCGTTACGGAAATTACCGAAACGGGCAAGCAGAAAGAGGTCGAGCGCAAGACTTTTCCGGGATATGTATTTATTAAAATGGTCATGACCGACGAGACATGGTACATTGTCCGCAATATCCGCGGATGCACCGGTTTTGTTGGTCCCGAATCCAAGCCTGTCCCCCTCTCCGCTGAGGAGGTCGAGCGCATGGGTGTTGACAAAAGAAGCGTTGAGGTCGATTATGCCGTCGGAGACAGCGTTAAAATCATTGACAAGCGTCTTGAAGGTATCGTCGGCACGGTTGAAGAGATTGACCTTGAAAAGGCTAAGGTTTATGTATCCATCTTTATGCTTGGCAGCAAAACTACCGTCGAGCTCGATTTGGATCAGGTTTTGATGGTCAATTAACACTTAGGTAATCAGCAGATATAATCTGCCTGTTTATTGTGCCGCTTTTGCGGCGCACGGAAAAGACATTTTGTTCTTTTCCAGTGGGAGGGACAGCAAAGAGCGGCTGTTCCGCCATTTACCACGATTTTTGGAGGTGCAAAACAATGGCTCAAAAGGTAACGGGGTATATTAAACTCCAGATTCCGGCAGGCAAGGCCACACCGGCTCCCCCTGTTGGACCCGCACTTGGTCAGCACGGTGTAAACATTATGCAGTTTACAAAAGACTTTAACGAAAGAACAAAGAATGACGCAGGTCTTATTATTCCTGTTGTTATTACTGTTTACGCTGACCGTTCTTTCTCGTTCGTTACAAAGACTCCCCCCGCAGCAGTTCTTATTAAAAAGGCCTGCGGAATCGAGAGTGGTTCTGGCGTTCCGAACAAGACAAAGGTAGCAAAGATTACTCGTGAACAGCTTCAGAAGATAGCTGAAACAAAGATGCCCGATCTGAATGCTGCCAACATTGATACCGCTATTTCCATGATAGCAGGTACAGCCCGCAGTATGGGTGTTGAAGTCGTAGACTAACAGCATCTGGTGGGAGGAAAATTCCGATTAACCACTAACAGGGAGGAAAATTATGAAACACGGTAAAAAATATATCGAGAGCTCAAAGCTTGTTGAAAGCGCAAAGCTTTACGATACAGACGAGGCTCTCTCGGTCGCTGTTAAATCAGCTACAGCAAAGTTTGATGAAACCGTTGAGGTTCATCTGAGATTGGGTGTTGACGGACGTCACGCAGACCAGCAGGTTCGCGGCGCTATCGTTCTCCCCAACGGCACAGGTAAAAAAGTTCGCGTACTTGCTATCTGCAAGGGCGACAACGTAGCAGCCGCCGAACAGGCAGGCGCTGAATATGTCGGCAACGACGAATATATCGCAAAGATTCAGGGCGAAGGCTGGATGGATTTTGACGTTCTTATCACAACACCCGATATGATGGGTCTTGTAGGTCGTCTCGGTAAGGTCCTCGGACCTCGCGGTCTTATGCCTAACCCCAAGGCAGGTACTGTTACACCCGATATCGCCAGAGCTATAAAAGAAGCTAAGGCAGGTAAAATCGAGTACCGTCTTGACAAAACAAACATCATCCACTGCCCCATCGGCAAGGTTTCCTTCGGAGCTGACAAGCTTAAAGAAAACTTTGACGCACTTCTTACAGCAGTAAACAAGGCTAAGCCTGCTGCTGCAAAGGGTCAGTACATCAGATCTTGCGTTGTGGCTACAACAATGGGCCCCGGCATAAAGATCAACCCCGCAAAGGTTACATTTACAGTAGCTAACGAGCAGTAATATCATTTGATATTATTTTTCCTAAGACAGCAGGTGCCATGCGCTAAAAGGTTTTTAAAACCGCCGGCCGAGGATTTGAGTAAAAAGCTAAGCCATTTTATTATGAGTTTGCTTTGCCCTTTCCCCGCCACCGGAGAAAGGGCTTTTTTGCGCGTGTTTACCGCAAATACGGAGGTGAAATTTAAAAATGCCAAGCGAGAAGATTTTAGAGCAGAAAAAACAGGCTGCTGCGGCTCTTACCGAACAGCTTAAAAACTCCTGCTGCGGTGTTATTGTTAATTACAGCGGTATTACCGTTGCCGATGATACAAAGCTCCGCAAAGAGCTGAGAGAAGCAAACGTAAAGTACTCGGTTATTAAGAACACACTTCTTTCCCGTGCTGTTGAAGCAGCGGGTATCGAGGATCTTAAGGGTTGCTTTGAAGGCTCTACAGCACTTGCTACCTGCGACGACGATTACGTTGCAGCAGCAAGAATCCTTTCCGACTACGCCGATAAGTCCAAGACCTTTGAGATCAAGGCCGGTTACATGGACGGAAAAGCAATCGACATTGACGTTATCAAGCGTCTTGCCAAGATTCCCTCAAAGGAGACTCTGCTTGCACAGGTTGCAGGCGTATTCTCCGCTCCCATGTCTATCTTTGCTCTTTGCCTCGAGGAACTCAAGACAAAGAAGGAAGAAGAAGGCGCAGCTTAATTTCATTTATCTTTAGGGGAATATTGGTTTCCCCCACATTAAATTAAAAATTTAAAAACAAATAATAATTGGAGGATATTAAAATGTCTGAGAAAATCACACAGGTTCTCGATATCATTGAGACACTTTCTGTTCTTGAGCTTTCCGAGCTTGTAGAAGCATTCAAAGAGAAATTCAACGTAACAGCTGTTGCTGTTGCAGGTCCTGCTGCTGGCCCCGCTGCCGCTGCTGCTGAAGAAAAGACCGAGTTTGACGTAGTTCTTAAGAGCGCAGGCGCTAATAAGATCGCCGTTATCAAGGTTGTTCGCGAGCTCACAGGTCTCGGCCTTAAGGAAGCTAAGGAAGTTGTTGACAACGCTCCTAAGGCTCTTAAGGAAGGCATCTCCGCTGATGAAGCTGAGTCCATCAAGGCTAAGCTCGCCGAGGCAGGCGCTGAGGTAGAGGTTAAATAATTAACCCCATACATATAAATTTCGGCACACAGATTATGTTCTGTGTGCCGTTTTTTTATTGAGTATTCTATTGTCCAGCAGCCTCAAAGCGTATGCGGCTGCCGCAGATAGTATCAGACTTGAAAAAGCAAAGACATAGCTGTTTGAAAAAACAGGCCATGCATGTGCAAACTGATACTCGACCACCGACATTATAAAGCCGTGCACAAGGTAAAATTCGTACGAAATATTGCCGAGAAACTTGAGTGCCGGGTTGTTAAGACGTATCTTATAAAGTACAACCGCGCAAAAAGAGAGAAATACAGCTGCGCGGATATTATAACAAACAGTGTATGTCCAATCGCCTAATTTAAACAATCTGAGCATAATCTCGACCAAAACAACGGCTCCGCCTGATATTAAAAAACAGTATAAATAATTGTTTTTCAGCAGTTTCAAGATATACTTTTTAAAATAGCCCAAAACGGTTCCGAATGGGAACATAAAGCAGGTGGAAATCCAAAAGCTGTTGAGTCTAAATCCGATAACCAGTCCGCAGCATATTGCAATCAGTCCAAAAAGCAGCAGAATTGCTTTTTTATTATCAAAAAATCTAAAACAAAAATAAAAGAAGATATAAAATAGCAAAAGCGCATATACAAACCAACTGTTAGGTACATAATCACCTGTAAAAATGCTAACAAAAAACAGTAAATTAAACCCTCTGCCCCACAGTACGCACCTTAAAAAAAGTATAACAACAAGCATTATCAGATAAGGGAGCATCAGTCTGGGAATACGTTTTTTGAAATACTCTTTAAAGTAATGCTTCTTGCCCACCTTTTGCATTCCCAAAAACAGTCCGTATCCCGAAAGCAGAAAGAACATTCCTACTGCCATATAAGCGTACTGTCTTACATAGTATTCGGTATGCGGTTCCGCCCAAGGATAGCATAGATGCAGAAGGAAAATGACAAGAGCGCAAAAGCCTCTTACCGGAACCATATGGTCGATCAGAAAAAGTCCCTGCTCCGACTCGCACTTATTTATCTTAAAAGGAATAAGCAGGGAAACTACTAAAAAAAGCAGCAGCGTTAATGCGTAGCTCATAATACCGCGCCCCTATCAACTGTTTTTGTCAACAACATGAAACTGCTTTAAATTTCCCGTAACATTACTGCGCTTAGACAGCTCTGCGTATATATCCTCAATGGCAATCCCCTTCTCAACCATAAGCACGGTAAGGTGATATAGCAGGTCGCTTATCTCGTAAACAACCTCGCTGTTGTCGTCATTTTTTGAGGCAATAATAACCTCGCTGCACTCCTCGCCCACCTTTTTGAGAATTTTGTCAAGACCTTTTTCAAAAAGATAGCAGGTGTACGAGCCCTCCTGGGGGTTTTCCTTTCGGTCGGAAACAGTCTTGTAAAGCAGACTTAAAATATCATTCTCATTCATTTTCAAAACTCCTTACATCATTAAAGAAACAGCTGTGTGAACCTGTATGACAGGCATTACCCGTCTGTATAACCTCAATAAGCAGTGTATCATCATCACAATCACCTTTTATCGAGATCACTTTTTGAAGATGACCCGACGTTGCGCCCTTGTTCCAAAGCTCGCCCCGAGAGCGACTGTAAAACCATGTGTAACCGGTCTTTAAAGTAAGCCGAAGTGAGTGCTCGTTCATATATGCAAGCATAAGCACTTCGCC
>JAFRVM010000247.1 GCA_017438505.1 Clostridia bacterium
GAAACAGTGTACTGAGGGGTCGGAACGGTTATAACACAGCTTGCTCTTATGCTGCTGTCCTCATTTGATTTTACCGTAATTGTTGCCGTTCCGTAGCTGACCGCCGTAACCTTGCCGCTTGTGTCTACCGTTGCAACGGCTGTGTTTGAACTGCTCCATGTTACGTTTTTATTGTAGGCAATAGTTGGCAAAACCGTCGCGGTCAGGGTTTTTGTAGCACCTTTGTTGACTGTTGCGGCGGTCGCCGACAGAGATACGCTCTCCACAAAAGCGCGGAATGTGTTGCCGCCCGACTGGGCATAGGTCTGCGCAGTCGAACCCGCATACCCCCAGATAACCGCGCTTGATGAAAACGAAGCGGAAATAGTGCAGTTGTGATTTCTAATTTTTACAGTTGTGAGAACGGTACCGTTTCCGCACGCGGAGCTTGCTATGCTTTTTACCGAGGCGGGGAAATCCAGACTTTTCAGCGAAGGGCAATTTGAGAAGTCCAGACCTAAGATATATTCCAGACTTTCGGGGATATTTACCGTTGTAAGAGCACTGCAATCCTGAAATACAACCGCTCCGATATAAGTTATACCGTTCGGCAGACTTACGGTTTTTAAATACGGGTTATGTTTGATTGCCATACTTTCTATCCTTGTGACCGTACTCGGAACAGTAAAGGAGGTATCCGTCTTTGCCGAAGGATAATTTATCAGCGTCGTTTTATCCTTGTTGTAAAGCACGCCGTCGGCACTGCTGTAATTTGAGTTGCCTGAGGTCACCATAATACTGACAAGCTTTTTGTTTTCATTGATGCCGTTATCGCCGATGCTGGTGACCGTTTTGGGTATTTTTATGGTTGTAATCTCGGGGCAACGGTCAAAGGCATAGTCTCCGATGGTTGTAACACCCTCGTTTATAACCACGGATTTTATGCTGTCGCGGTAGCTGTACCACGGCACCGAAGGGTCGCTGCTCCAATTTGTCATAGCGCCGCTGCCGCTAATGGTAAGTTTGCCGCTGTTGTCAAGCGTCCAGGTAAGATTAGCTCCGCAGGTGCCGCTTGCCGCGGCAAAAACGGTCGGAACAAACGCGCCGAGACCCATTATCATTGAAAGAACCAAAATTAACGAAAGTATCTTTTTCATACTGTTCTCCTTCTCTATTATACTTATATTTTTATGATACCTTATTTTGCCCTTTTGTTCAACCGAATTCGGCTGCCGCAATTTACAAAAATACAGGGCTTTTTTTGTGATTTTTTTCAAAAACAAAATCCCGAAAGCAAACTTTGCTCTCGGGATTGTTTTAATATTTAGGAGAATGTAAGCTCGGAGGGAGCTTTTGTTCTTATAACGGCGACATATGTTTTTCCGGGTGTTACAAGCAGGTCGGAGCCGTCCTCTTTGGTAAATTTGAAGGGATTGGAAAGCTTTCCCTTGCTCCACTTGATTTTAACCGCCTTGCCGTCGCAGAAATAATAGCCTGTGCCGGATTTCTGCTCAACGACGAGATGGAGCTTATCCGCTTCGTAGCTGTGGAAATCGGATATGACAATAAGGTTTTTAAATTCAAGCTGCTTATTGTTGTTGCCGTCGATATGCGCCTTGCCGTTGCGCAGTTTAAGATATGTGCCGGATTCCTCGTTGTAGTTAAAGGCGGAGGTCATATAGCCGCTGAACTTTACATTTACCTTTGTGGCTGCCGAAGTTGTGCCGTTTGCGGTTATATCTCCGTCGCGGTTGAATGTAAATACCGTGTAATCGGGATTCTTCATATCCATACGGTATTTCTTTTTCTTAGCCAGCGCCCTCATCTGAGTGCCGCTTGTCATAGCGGAATGCTCCATGCCGAGGTTCTTCTTTCTCGCCGCATCGCGCCAGAAATAGGGCTGACTGTAATAAAGTCCGTCCACATCGCTGACCTTGTTGTTTTTAATCATGTCGTAGCCTGATTCGCTTCCGCCGTAATGACCGAAAATAACATCGTAACCAATGGCTGTGGAAACAAAGTTTGTGCGGGCGCTCCGGCAGGAGCCTATGACGGTATCTCCTACCTTATCTATATCGGCATAAAAAGCCATAAAGCGTGTTATTCCGCCCTCTACAAGCATCTCAAAAATCATATCGGCGTTTGAAGTGCCCTGCTGAGGGATACCCTCGTTGGAGTTGCCCATCATCATTGTGTAAAAACGCTTGCCGGCAGCGTCGGGGGTAAGGTTGTAAAGACCGGTTATGGGGTTTACAACGCCTGTGTAATCGGGATCTTTGGGAGGCTCGGGGTCTGCTTCATCGCTTCCGGTCTGGTCCTCCGGCTGAGAGACGGTTGTATCCGCGGGGACATATTCACCGTCGTCCTTTTTACCGCCGCAGGAGGCGAGCAGACAAACGCAGAGAGATATAACAGCAAGCAAACTTATCAATCTTTTCATTTTCCGTCATCCTCACTTTTAAAGTTATTGATTCCGTGCTTATTGTAAGCCGATACATTAAGTGTATAACTTAGATCGGAGAGATTTTTGTAGAAATTTTCACTCCAATCGTCATACTTCATATTTTTTAAAACCAAAAGTCGGTTGCCTTCATCGCTGTAAAAGCCGTTCTGATCTAAATCGAATCTTTTTATAACGTATCCGCAGTTTTTGATTTCGACATATTTTACCTCGCCCGGCGCCATATTTTTAAGTTCGCTCATAAGGTCGGACTCCCCCCACTCGACTGTGGAGATATTCTTTCCCCCCTTGCCGCATTTGGGATCGGCGGAGGCGTCCTTGATATACTCCAGCGCAAGGTCGGAAATATCGACGCTGCCTGTTTTGACCTTTTCGGCCACCTCGGCAAGCTCTTTTCTGTAAACGTCCTTATCGCTGTCATCAAGGGGTATACCGCCTTCGTCGAGCATCTTTTGGGAAACGTACGCGTAGCTGACGTAATTTTCGTGGTAGTAGTCAAGTATTTCCTGTTCCGGAATATCCGCGGTATCCTTTATAAAAAGCTCCTCAGCCATCTGAGTGGCCATTCCTCCGGCGCCGGCCAAAAGCACTGTCTCTTCGGAAATTCCGTTTTTCTCAAACATAGCCCTGTATGCGTCGTACTCGTAGGCTGCGACCTCTTTAAGCTGCGCGGCGGTCTGCTCGTCCGTAACAAGTCCGGACTGCTCGTACTGTTTTTGCAGATAGTAAAGACTGACCGTTTTATCCAGAGCATACTCGTTTATCTGTTTGTCGGCACGCTTGCGGGTTTCTTTCCCCTCTCCTCCGTCAAGAGTGATGTACTGCTTTTTGAGCGAAACCGCTGGATCTATAAGACCGTAATAGCTGTACATTTCGTATGCGCTGTAAACATAGTAGGAGTATATCTCGGAGGAAACCTTTTCCCCATCGACTTTGATTATCCAGCTTTTATCAAAGGGAGAAATGGTCTTTGCGCAGGAGCACATCATTCCCAGAACAAGCAGCCATGCAAAGCATAGGCAAATTAATCTTTTCATAATTGATTCTTGAGGGCAGCCTCCTCCGCACGGGAGGAAACTGCCTTTCCTTTTATTTTTTATTCAAATCGGAAACTGCCGATTTCATATTTTTTTCATTGACCTTATACTCGGCAGACTGAGCAGCCTGCATAATCTCTCCGGTAAACTCGTCCATCTTCATTTCAACAAGAATGCTGTAACGGTTATCCACGGCATACTGAGTTTTTGAAAGGTCATGGCGCTGCAGAACGAAGGCGTAGTCGCCTATTTCAAGATATACAACCTCGTCGGGAGCAAGAGCCCGGGCTCTGCGGATTATCTCGGTATCCGCGGCGGAAGATGTCGTGGTGGCGATACCGTTTTTGCCGCATGTGTTGTCCTCCTGATAGGCCTGAGCATATGCATTTGCCGCATCATCGATATCAAGCGTGCCGGCCTTTACCTTGTCGACTATATCGTTAAGCTCCTTTTTAAAGGCTTTTTTAGCCGCATCGTCAAGAGGATTTCCATCTTCGTCGGTCAGCTTTTGGTACAGATAGGAATAACTGACATAGTTCTCGCTGAAGAATGTGTTGATTTCCTCATCCGGCACAGCCTTGGAGCCTTCGGTATTGTAAATGCTGTTAAAAAGGGCCTGCTGCATGTAGCCGAGCTTTCCGCTTGTACCGGCCTCGTATACCGTGTCTGCGTCAACGCCCATTTTGTCAAAGAGCTCTTTGCCGTTAAGGTACTCGTTTTCGGCGGCTGTTTTAAGCGATTTTTCCATTTCGCCGTCAATTTTAAGACCTGCGGCTTCAAATCTGTTTGTAAGCTCGCAGAGATAGAGCACCTTCTCGAGCGCGGCATCGTAAATATAGCTCTTTGCGGATTTGTCGCCGATCTTCTGATCTGAAAGTGAAGCCTCCGGGTCAATCTGCCTGCTGTCGGCAAGCTGACGGTATACCGTATTGACATAATAACTGTATATCTTCAGGGAAACGGCATTTTTGCCGTATTTAACGCACCAATCGGCACTGCCGCAGCCGGCGAGCGCCGCAATCATAAAAGCCGCGCATAAAACAGAGGCAATTATTTTTTTCACAGTTTCACCCCGTCGATTTTAAGCTTGCGGATACCGAACTTTTTGAAGGCAGTCTTGTTTAGTTCGTACTTGGCCGCCTTTGCGGTTTCCATCATTTCATCCTGAAGAGGATCATACTTGTATTCGTTAAGCAGAGAATCTTTGTTTTCCTCAAAATAACCTACGGTCAAAGGATCGTAGCGCTTAACCAGAAATGCGTAGTTGTCGATTTCAACATATGTAAGCTTGCCTACCTCGGTATTAAGAAGAGCTTTCATAAGCTCGGATTCGGAATTCTTTTTAACGGCTGTCTTGGTCATGCCGTACTTGCCGCTCTGTCTGTCGGCCGTGTAAGCGTCCTGATACTCCTTGCAGACTTCTTCGAAATCTTTTCTTCCGCTCTCAACAAGAGCCTTTACGCCTTCAAGCTCGGCTTTGACCGCAGTCTTGCCCGCATCGTCAAGAGCCTGACCTTCGCTGTCTATAAGATATCTGTAAACATAGGAATAACCTACATATTCATCGGCAAAGTATTTTTTAAGCTCGTCGTCGGTAACGGCCTGCGAGCCGTTCTCGCCGTAGAGAGACTCAAAATACTGATCCTGCATGGCGCCGAAAAGCCCGTTTGAGCTGGCGATTTTTACGCTGGACTCGGCAATTCCGTTGGGAACAAAGAAGGTATCCTTTGCGGTGTCGTATTCGCCGGTGACATTTGTTTCGATAGTAGCCTTAACGGCATCGTCAAGGGTAAGACCCGCGGCATCGTATCTGTCCCAAAGCTCGCAGAGATAGAGCACCTGGTCAAGAGCGTACTCATTGATGTACTTGTCGGCAGGAACGGCTACCGTTTCTTCGCCCTCGGTTCTGTCTATGGTCTGTTTGTTAAGGGGCTTTGTGGTATCTACCTGTCCGTAGTAGGACAGCATCTGATAAGCGTTATATACGTAATATGTGTAAACGCCTGTGGGAATTTCACGGCCGTTATACCTGACTATCCACGAATCGCCCTGACACGCTGTCATGGCAAACATCATAACGGCCGCAATTGAAATTGCGATTAATCTTTTTACTGATTTCATTTTTTTATCCTCCTGAAAACGAAAATAGGTGTGCCTCACCTTTATTATAGTCGATTATACACCGTTTTTTTTCTTTTGTCTACAAAAATAATATTAAAGTTTATTAAAGAACAAACAGGCCTTTAATAATTTGCCAAAAAAGACATATAAAGTTTTTATTGACAAGCCCACAAAAGGCGGGTAAAATGTTTATTAGTTGTGCGCGTCGTAATATTAACCAATCAATCAGGAGGTCAACGGTACAATGGTAGATATTTTTGATAAATTCGACAAGTTCACCACCGCTAAAGAGGCGCGGGAGCTGGGAATTTACCCCTATTTCCACGCTCTTGAGTCCCGCCAGGACATAGAGGTTATAATGGAGGGCAAGCGCAGAATTATGCTGGGCTCCAACAACTATCTCGGACTTACAACAAACGAGGAAGTTATTGAAGCGGGTATAAAGGCCTTTGAAAAATACGGCACAGGCTGTTCGGGCTCGCGCTTTTTGAACGGAACGCTCGAAATGCACCTTGAGCTTGAGGCCGAGCTTGCAGACTTTCTCAACAAGGAAGAGGTTGTAACCTTTTCCACCGGTTTCCAGTCCAACCTCGGTATTATCAGCGCGGTGGTCGGCAGAAACGACTATATGATATGCGACAAAGAAAATCACGCCAGCATTTACGACGGATGCAAACTCTCATACGGAAAAATGCTCCGCTATGACCATAACGATATGGCCGCTCTTGAGCGCTGCCTGCAGAAGGTTCCCGAAAACTGCGGCTGTCTTATTATTACCGACGGCGTATTCAGCATGGGCGGAGATATTGCAAAGCTCCCCGAAATATGCGAGCTTGCCGAAAAATACGGCGCCAGAGTAATGGTTGACGACGCTCACGGTCTGGGCGTTATAGGCGAGGGCGGCAGAGGTACCGCAAACTACTTCGGACTTGAGGACAAGGTCGATATTTACATGGGCACATTCTCAAAGTCGCTTGCAAGTCTCGGAGGATATATGGCTACAAGCAGCCGTGTGGCCGATTTTGTACGCCACAACTCCCGTCCCTTTATCTTCTCGGCTTCAATTACCCCCGCGAGCTGCGCGACAGCGCTTGCCGCCTTGAGATATTTAAGAAAGCATCCCGAAATAGTCACAAGACTTTCGGATATTTCGTCTTATGTTCGCAAGGGCATGGCGGAAAGAGGAATAAAAACACGTCCCTCCACCACACCCATCGTTCCCATTTACACCTACGAGGTTATCGAGACCCTCGCCACCGCCAAGGATCTTTACGAGGCCGGCGTTTACGTCAACCCTGTTCTTCCCCCCGCAACTCCTCCCGGAGAGTGCCTGCTGCGCACAAGCTATATGGCCACTCACACCGAGGCTATTGTTGATGAGGCTATGGATATCATCAAGACAGTTATGGAGAACCGCAGAAAATGAGCGGCGTCGCTGTAATAACAGGCGGCAGCAGCGGAATAGGTCTTGCCACGGCGCGGCTCTTTTCGCAAAAAGGCTGGACTGTATATGAGCTGAGCCGCAAGGGCACGGGCGAAGCGGGTATAACCCATATCACCGCCGATGTCTGCGACGAGGAGGGTCTGCGCTCTGCCTTTGAGCAGATAGCCGCAAAAGAGGGCAAAATAGATGTTCTTGTAAACAACGCGGGCTTCGGAATTTCCGGCGCGATTGAATATACAAAAATCTCGCAGGCTCAAAAGCAGATGGACGTAAACTTTTTCGGCGCTCTGCGCAGTACGGTTGCCGCCCTGCCATATATTCGAAAATCCGATGAGGGCCACATAATTTTTGTCAGCTCCATGGGCGCGCCGCTGGCACTGCCCTTTCAGGCCTTTTATTCCTGCTCCAAGGCGGCGATAAACGACCTTACCCTGGCTCTTGCAAACGAGCTGCGACCCTTTAAAATAGCGGTGTGCGCCGTTATGCCGGGCGATGTCAAAACCGGCTTTACCGCCGCGCGTCAGAAGGACGAAACAGGCGACGGCGTTTACGGCTCGGTTATAAAGAAATCGGTCGCCACAATGGAAAAAGACGAGCAGAGCGGCATGAGCCCGCAAAAAATTGCGGCGCATATTTATAAGCTCTCCCGCAAAAAACACCCCAAACCCCTTTCCACAGTCGGATTTACCTATAAGCTTATAGCGGTAGTACAGAAATTGCTGCCGACAAGGCTTGTAAATTACATAGTAGGAAAGCTGTACAGCTGACAGAACTTCAACGGCTTTCTTTACACAAACAAAATCACCCCCGCAATGTGCATGCGCACCCTGCGGGGGTGTTGTTTTTACCCGGTTTTTTTAATAATATCAGCCGTACATCTCAAGAGGTTAGCATATTTCAATAACAATGTCGGTTACCGTATTATTCACCGAATACACAATAAAGTTTATCGGGCTGGAGTACTGATCGTCGGCTGTTCTCTGATAGTACTCATCTTTGTTCTTTGCCATAACCGAAACATAGCCGGATTTTGTGGGCTCGCCGTACAGCTCGTAGACCTTATCGCGCGAATCGCCCACCCTGAGCCCTTTGTATGACTGCTGCACGGCAAAGCTGCCGTATTTATAGTAGTGGAAGGTGTGATATATATTCTTTCTCACGGTAATATACCCTGCGGAGCCTTCACCGTCCAAACTGTAATCTCCGTATTCTATTCCGTGCCTATCCAGCACTTCGATTATCTCGGCGACGGTCATATCCAGGCTTATCTCCCCGGTTCCATCCTCTTTTGTAAGCTGAGCGAGCGCAGCGTACATGGCTTCTTCGGGGTCGGACTCGGATTCGGAGGGTGTCTCGCTTTCAATTTGGCTTTCAGCAGCCTGTGACTGCGTACTCTCTGCCGGGGTTTCGGATTTCTTTGCCTGACACGAGGAGAGCTGCAGCATTGCCAAACACAGAAACAATATCAGTAATTTTTTCACTTTTAATCCATCCTTTCGTTTAAAGTAAGTGTGCTGCCTCTACACTATAATAATATATTATTTAAAAACATTTGTCAATTATATCTTTTATACAAAGATGCAACAGGCAATTTATTCAAATTTCCATACTGTTTCGCTTCGCCGAAAAAATGTTTTTTTGCAAAATGAAAACCCTGCGCTGAAAATGAGATGTTTTATATTTGTTAACATCTTACAGCCCTCATTTTTGCGTTTTTCTCTTGACATTGCAGGGTAAAAACGGTATTATTAAACGTAGTATACTCTTTATGGAGGGAAAGATATGGAATCAACACCTACTTCTATTAATTTTATCCGAATATTGAATGTTCTGAAAAAGCGATGGATTCTTGTTGTCCTTCTGGCCGTTATTTTCGGCTTTGGAAGTCACTATTATTCTTCCAATTTTATCACCAAGAGATACCGCGCGTCCGTTCAGATGTATGTGTACAACGAGGAAAAGTCGTATACTGTAAACGGCCAGACCTACACCAACGGCATAACCGCGGCCGATTTGGGTCTGCGTTCACTGGTTATCAGCGACTGTCTTGTTGTATGCTCGTTGCCCGACGTTATTGACAACGTAAATACCGGTCTTAAAAACGCCGGTTATTCCAAAAGAATCAGTGCCGGCAACATTTCCGCTTCGGCTGATCAGACCACCCGTTTCTTTACAATTTCGGTCACCTGCGACGATCAGAAGACATGCAACAAGGCCTGCGAGCTTATAGCCGATGCCAGTCTTAAAAAGATCAAGGATCTGTTAAAGGTAGATAATGTACGCGCCGTTTCATACCATAAATCCGGCGGCCCCATCTCCCCCAACGTTGCTTCCAACACCACCAGCGGTGTGTGCTTCGGTATCGCTGTTGCTCTGGGAATTATCGCACTGATGGCAATGGGCGACCGTACCATAAAGAATGAAGATGAGTTTAACGACCTCTTCCCCGGCGTTCCGGTTATCGGCGCAATCCCCGAGTTCAACCTTGCCAACGAAAAGCTTGCAGCCGCAAGAGGACGCAAGAGTTCCGGAAAATCCTCAAAAGCCGGCAAGGAGCTGCCGTCCGATCTGGGCTCGTTCAAAAGCGACAATCTTTCCTGATGAAAGGGGTGTTTGGGAATGAAAAAAAATAAGATAAAAAATAAAAAGAAAAGCGAGTACGTGCTTCTTGACAACAAGTCTTCCGTAATGGAGGCTTACAGAATTATCCGTACAAACATCGAATTCTCCGACGCCTCAAACGGCAACAGGAGCATTCTTGTTACAAGCTCTGTTCCCAACGAGGGCAAGACTACCGTTGTCTGCAATCTTGCAAGAGCATTTGCGCAGACCGGCTACAAGACCGTCCTTGTTGACCTTGACCTTCGCAAACCCGTTATTTACAAGATATTCGGCATTTCGGGCGATGTCGGCGTCACTTCTGTTATAACAGGCAAGACAAGCCTTAACGACGCCATTGTTCCCGCCGAAGAAAACAATCTCTATATTCTTCCCAGCGGAATCCGCCCCATCAACCCCTCGGAGTTTTTGCGCTCTTCTGCCACAGGCAACCTTATCAGATTTTTAAAATCGAAATTTGATATCGTTCTTATCGACTCACCCCCTGCCATAGCTGTTGCGGACGCATCCATTATCTCCACTTATGTCGATTCCACACTGCTGGTTGCCTCGGCAAACTTTACCGACTACCGCTGCATAAACGATTCCATAAACAATCTTAAAAACGTAAACGCAAACCTTATCGGCGTTATTCTCAACAATGTAAACACCAAGGGTTCCAACTATTCGTACAAATACGGCTACTACAGCTATAAGTAATAATTACGAAAAGAGTCGTTAAATAATGATTATTGCCGACATTCACAGTCATATTCTGCCCGGGGTTGACGACGGTTCCAGTTCGCTCGCTCAATCCCTTGATATGCTTGAGGAAGCATACAACAACGGCACCCGCCACATGGTTGCCACTCCGCACTTCGGAGGGAGAAGCTTTGCCGTAAACAAGGATACCGTCCTTGAGCTTACCGGCGAGCTTAATGAGGAGCTTGCGCGCCGCGACATAAATCTTACCGTTTATCCCGGCAACGAGATCCGCTGTACCCCCGATACGCTCAATTCCATAAAGGATAATATTGTGTGTTCCGCCAACCAGAACAGATATCTCCTTGTTGAGCTGCCCTTTGACCAGCCCGACTGCGATATCGAGTCTCTGGTGCTTAACTGTGCCGAAATGGGTCACAGCCTTGTACTGGCTCACCCCGAAAGGTATCAGTATTTGATGAAAGACTTTAAAACTCTGGAAAAGCTGCTGCGCAGGGGCGTTCTGCTTCAGTGCAACGCTGATTCCATTTACGGGCTGGCCGGGCGCAAGGTAAAGCACTATGCTCACAAGCTTATGCGCAAAAATATGGTAAGCTTTGTTGCAAGCGACTGCCATTCCGTAATCCAGCGCGGTCCGCAGCTTTCGGCTGCCTATAACACTATTGCCAAGCTTTACGGTTCGGATACCGCCAACACTCTGCTTTATGACAACCCCATGAGGATGATAGCAGGTAAAAAAATAACGAAATAAGGTTTTAGCAATGAACAAGGATTATTCAATAGAGACAAAATGCGTACAGGCAGGCTGGGAGCCCAAAAACGGTGAGCCCCGGGTTCTGCCTATTTATCAGAGTACAACATATAAATACGACTCCTCCGAGCAGATGGCAAAGCTGTTTGACCTTGAGGAGGCCGGATTTTTCTATACCCGCCTTGCAAACCCCACGGTTGACGCCGTGGAACAAAAAATTGCCGCTCTTGAGGGCGGTGTCGGCGCTGTTATGACCTCATCCGGTCAGGCAGCCTCCACAATGGCTGTTCTGAATATTTGCAGCGCTGGAGATCATGTTGTATGTTCTTCCGCTGTATACGGAGGAACATTTAATCTTTTTGCCCACACAATGCAGAATTCTATGGGTATTTCGTTTGATTTTGCCTCCCCCGACACCACCGAGGAGGCTTTGCAGGCGCTTATTAAGGATAATACAAAGTGTCTTTTCTGCGAGACGGTCTCCAACCCCTCGCTTAACATTGTTGATCTTGAAATGTGGGCAAAGGTTGCGCACAAAAACGGCCTTCCTCTTATTGTGGACAACACATTCGCCACACCCATAAACTGCCGTCCCATTGAATGGGGCGCCGATATTGTTGTTCATTCCACAACCAAGTATATCGACGGTCACGCCTGCGCACTGGGCGGAGTTATCGTTGACGGCGGCAAATTTGACTGGGCTGCAAGCGGAAAGTTCCCCGCTCTTACCACCCCCGACGATTCATACCACGGCGTTGTTTACTGCGAGCGCTTTGGAAACGCCGCCTATATCACAAAGTGCCGCACTCATCTCATGCGCGATCTGGGATCAATGCAGAGTCCTATGAATGCGTTTTTGACAAATATCGGTCTTGAGACTTTGCACCTGCGCATGCCGCGCCACTGCGAGAACGCTCTCGCGGTCGCAAAATATCTTGAGGCAAACGATAAAATTACCTGGGTCAACTACCCCGGTCTTGCCTCCAGTCCCGACTATGAGAAGGCTAAAAAGTATATGCCGAACGGCTCGTGCGGCGTTGTTTCCTTCGGAATAAAGGGCGGACGCGCAGCGGCTACCAAATTTATGGACTCCCTTAAGCTTGCCGCAGTTGTTACACATGTTGCCGACGCGCGCACCTGTGTTTTGCACCCCGCAAGCACAACACACCGTCAGATGACCGACGCCGAGCTTGAAAGCTGCGGAATTTCCCCCGACCTTATCCGTTTTTCGGTAGGTATTGAGAACGCAAAGGATATTATAGCCGATATCGAGCAGGCGCTGGCTCAGGTTTAAAAAGACAAAAAATGACAGCCTTTCAGTTTTTTCTGAAAGGCTGTTTTGTTATTCCGTTATTTCGGTGCAGTCATCGGAAGACCCGATTGCTCCCATACGAATCGGTAAAAATCGTTATCCATAATTTTAAGCGAGGAAGCGTAGCGGGACTTGACAATGCTGTAAATACTTGTTATGTATGCTTCTCTCTCGGCATCGGTTGCGCTGCCGTAATTCTTTTCATTCCAAACGGCTTCGCCTGTTGCCGCGTTGTACATAACCCTGTCGGTTACAAAACTCTTGTTGTAAAGCACGGCAATATGGGTTGTGTCGGAAAGAATATCCCTTCCCGCAAGCAGTCTGGAATCGTACTTTATGCCGAAAAGATTGAGCACAGTGGGCAGTATATCTACGTTGCAGCAGTAATTGTCGGTAACAATATTCTCCTCCAGACCGCCTACCCACATGATGCAGGTGGATTTGAACATCTCAAAGTTTTTTTCGGGCTTATGTCCGTAAATTGTAGAAGCCGAGGTGTAATCAAGGTAATAGGGATAATGGTCGCCTACCAGAACAATCATCGTCCTGTCAAGCTGACCCGCCTCTTTCAGCTTATTCATCAGATACCCCATAGCACGGTCAAGCTCGACGTTGCAGGCAAGATAACACTTTGCCGCGTCTGAGTAGGAGGTGTCTTTGGTTAGCTTTCTTACATCCTTGATATTTTTGTTGGCTATGTTGTTGCTGCTTGAATAAGGTCCGTGACCGCTGAAGGTCATATAGTAGGCATGGAACCGCTTGTCATTTACATAATCGTCCACCGACTGCTCCATCATTTCGAGATCGGACGAGGGCCAGGCGGAGGAGAACTTCATTCCGTCATTACGGAATTTGCATTTATCATAGCCGAGATTTGCCCACGATTTTTTTCGGTTATAGTAGTAACCGTTGTAATTGTGGAATGCGTAGCAGTTAAGACCGGCGTCGCTCATTAAGGTTCCCAGCCCGTAGGGCATATATTTATTGGCCGATTTTGCCATTGTTCCGGCAAACGAACCCGCGTCGGCCTTGCGTGAAACATCCGGCCAGATTCCGCAGGTAAATGAAAATTCGCCGTTTGTGGTTGTATTTTTATAGCTGTTGTAGAAATTGTTGAGCACAATGCCCTCGTTTGCAAGCTTATACAGGGTGGGAGTTACATTTTTATCCACCGCGAGATTTGAAAAAGCCTCGGCGCAGATATAGATAAGATTGTAATCTTTGAGCATTCCGGTGTACTCATTTTGATTGGTGCCGTTCTGAACGTCGAAGTAGCGGCAGAGCTCCTTTACTTCTTCTTTTGCCGCCTGCTCCTCAAGCTTTTTAAAATCTATTTTTTCAATAATATTGGGCTTGTATGTTATGACGGGCTCCTCATCGGTGTTGTCGTCGATAATGCCTTGATAATCGTCCTCGTCAACGACAATCAGTTCGTCGTCTACCTTGCTGTTAATGCCGAAATAATAGCTGCCTGCCTCGACAAGCGAGTTTGTAAACACGCCGATTCTCGCCGCAGCAGTATCGGTATCTATGTAATTGTTTGTAAACGCCTCATACGCAGTGTGCTCACCCGTTCCACCGAGCTTAAGGGCCAGGCCGCACAAAAGCCACAGTCCCGCCATTACCAGCGCAGCGGCGCCGTGCATAATAGGAGTTACTCCCAGGTGACGGGGCTTGCGGATAAGCACGTAGGCCGAGACGGCCAGCAGCGGAAGCAGGAAAAGAACAATCCACACAATCGACTGTTTGATGGTGGAGAGCAGCGCCCAGCCGAAGTTTGCAACCGCGTCGCCGCCCATTCCTATCATAGAAACCGAAAACAGCGAGTCAAAAATGCGGAAATATATCATCTGCGACAGGTAAAACGCCGTCATAAGGAAGGTGGAAACCACAAGCAGAATCCGGTTCGGAATAGAACGCCGGAACCATGAGCAGATTATGGTAAAGAGCATGGCCTCAGACGGCACAAACAAAAACGGCCACCAGCTGAAGTCCTTAAAACTGCCGACGGTTATATATCGCATAAAAATTTCAAAATAAATTATGCATACAAGGAAAAATACAAACGGCACAGCCATTCGTTTGAGCTCGCGGCTGAGCTTGAACGGCCGTTTGTGTTTTTTCTTTTTTTCTTCTTTTTTTCGTTCCTTTTTTTCAAGTTTCAATTCGCTGTCCATTTATTTTCTCCTCTCGGAAAAATTCAAAAAACTGAAAACTTCGACAGATACTCATTGATTATACTATATTGTTTCTGATTTTTCATCTGTTTTAACAAAATTTTAATATTTTATTTTTAAAAATATTCATCGATATTTTTTTAACAAAATATTCAATTTATATTGACTTTATTTTTTTTCAATGCTATTATATTTACAGCATATTAAATAGTTTAGTATGCAATATTTATGAAAGGTCTTGAAACTATGTTTAAACGCTCAACTTTAAAGAACAACGCAAAACAGACACTCAAAAAGTCCTATTGGACAGCGTTTCTCGCGTGTCTTATAGTAAGCCTTGTCATCAGTTTTCTGGCGGGTCTCGGCGCCTCGTTTACCATGCCCGGCATTCCTGTTTTTGATATTGGACGCACCGTTCAGGAAAACGCACAGGATGCTGCTCCGACAGAGTCACTGACAGAAACAGACGCACTGACAGAGACTATTGCAGAATTAGAGGAATTGACAGGTACTCAGTTGATAACCCCGTCTGAAGAGCAGGAGCAGTCAATCGACGAGCCTCCAATAGTTATTGACACTGATCCTTCGGAAAATTCTCAGACCGAAGAACAGATTTCCTTCGACGAAGCATTAAAAAGAGCCATGGACGAGTACGAACAGATGCCTGAAAAGGTAGCTCAGGACGTTAAAGATCACCCCGTAAAATACGGCGCTTCCGCTCTGTTCACCTTCCTTCTTACC
>JAFRVM010000248.1 GCA_017438505.1 Clostridia bacterium
CAATACCTTTTTAAATTTTTTTAACATCATATTGCTTGTAAACCTTTTTATTTGTGATACAATTATGGTAACAAAACTAATGAGGTGAAAATTATGGATAAAACAATAACCGTCAGGGGAGTAGGCTCGGTATCGGTCAAGCCCGATTACGTTGTTATTTCTATGAGGCTGGATTGCTCCGACAAGTTTTACGAAAAGGCGGCGCGCCTTGCCTCCGATAATCTCGCGGAATTAAATATTGCCATGCAGAGCGTCGGGTTTGAAAAGGACAGCATAAAGACCACCGATTTTAACGTCTACACCGAATACAGAAGCGTAAAGGACAAAAACGGCAATTACAGAAGCGTTTTTGACAGCTACCACTACGCGCTGCAGTTAAAGCTTTCGTTTGATTTTGACACAAAGAGACTGTCGGATACCATCTCGGCAATAGCCTCCTGTGCCACAAAGCCGGAGATTAATATCTCTTTTACGGTCAAAGACCCTTCGCAGGTTCACAACGAGCTGCTGAAAAACGCTGCCGAAAACGCGCGTGCCAAGGCGGAAATACTCTGTCAGGCTGCCGGAGCAAAGCTGGGTGAGCTTGTGTCCATCGACTATAACTGGAGCGAGATAAATTTGATTTCGCCTGTCAGATATGCTATGGAGGACAGATGCATGCCAAAGATGTCCAACAGTGCCTTTACTGAGGAAATTTGCCCTGAGGATATTAAGACCAGCGATTCCGCCGCGTTTGTGTGGAAGATTTGCTGAAACGGTGTAAATAATAGCCTCCCTTTAGTCAAGGTAGGCAAAAGAGACCCCGAAAAGTGCGTATGCACCTTTCGGGGTTGTCGGCTTTATTGAGGATTTAATTTATTATCCGTATAACTGCTCATAAGGAATTATAACTTGAACACAGGTATCTTCAACAATGTCCTTATGCAGTTGAATGCTGAATTTAATTTCGGTTGTGTACTCATCAACATTAATTTTCTTTTGGACATAGATTAATGTTTTGTAGTCTGTTACTTCATCTATTAATTCATCGGGTTCACCGTAGATTTCCAATGCTCTTTCAAGACTGTCTCCTGCTTTTAACCCCTTATATGTCTGTTTTAATACAAATTGACCGTAACCGCCGAACAAACCGTCAAAATAAGCATTTTTCCCAACATAAACATGACCGTTTGAAAAATCACCTTGGGGCTCAAAATCTTGATACTCTATCCCATACTTATCCAAAACCTTAACAATTTCCTGTGATGTCATATCAAGACTTATCTCGCCCGTGCCGTCCTCTTTGGTAAGCCGGGCAAGCTGAGCGTAAACAGCCTCATAAGGGTCGGCAGGGGTGGTTGTAGTGGTTGGAGTTGTCGTTGTTGTAGTGGTTGTTGTGGTTTCGGGAGTGCTCTCGGCAGGCTGTTCGGGCTTTTTTGCCGTCTGACAGGAGGAGAGCAGTACCATTATTAAGCATAAAACTATAATTAATATTCTTTTCACTTTAAATTCATCCTTTCCTTGTTTTTAGAGTGTAAACCCTTTACTAAATTATATAATATCCCAAAACAATTGTAAATACAACTTTTACACAATAATACTGCCGGAAATTTGGCTAAAACTCCGGCTGCGTTGTATTTCTTTGCTTTTTGCGGTTAAATTACGGTACTTTGAGCGCAAAAAAGGGAATCCGCTTTCCTCCGTGAGATTGAAATTTATTTTAACGTCGATGAGTAATGTAATGCCAAAGCATGCCTGCGGGTGTTACCCGCCCAGCATTACGTCAAGCAGCATCATGACGGCAAAACCCGCCACTATTCCCATTGTCGCGCTGTATGGGCTTGATTTTTGATTTTTCTGACATTCCGGTATAAGCTCATGCACGGCGACAAGTATCATCGCTCCGGCGGCAAAGGATAGGGCAAAGGGCAAAATCGACTGCACATACACTACAAGCAGCGCGCCGATAACTCCCGCTATAGGTTCGACCATTCCCGAAGCCTGACCTATAAAAAAACTCTTTTTTCTCGAATACCCCTCCCGCCGCAGGGGAAGAGATACTGCCGCGCCCTCGGGAAAGTTCTGAAGTCCAATTCCCACCGCAACGGTTATTGCACCCATAAGATTTTCGGGCGTGTAGCTGCCGTTTTGCAGGGCGCCGAAGGCTACGCCCACCGCCAAGCCCTCGGGTATGTTGTGCAGGGTAATGGAGAGAACAAGCATTATAATTCTATTGAGCCGCTGACCTGGTTTTATTTTCGGATTTTCGGCTCTGCCCGCCGCGTATGTGACCGCTTTATCCGATCCCCACATAAAAAGCGCTCCGCCGAGAAAGCCCGCCGTTGCGACTAAGTATGCGGGCATATTCGCCGCTTCGGCACGCTCTATGGCAGGCTGAAGCAGCGACCAGAAGCTTGCCGCTATCATTACGCCCGAGGCAAATCCGAGCATAAGATTTAAAATTTTCGGGGCGGGAAGCTTAAAAAATACCACCGTCGCCGCTCCCAATGCCGTTACAAACCATGTGCCCTGCGTGGCGAGCAGCGCAAGTAAAACAAGATTATCCATATTACACCTCCTATATGCCATTATATTGTGATGAGGTGACAATGGTGTATTATGCTTGACTAATCGCGCGGCGGGTGGTATAAATATTTTATAATTTATTGTTACGGTGATGTGTGATGTTTAGAAAAATGTTAAGACAAAAACAGCAGATTTCCATGGAAGAATGTACGGAAATTTTGAAAGCCGAAAAAAGAGGGGTGCTCTCGGTCATCGGTGATGACGGCTATCCTTACGGTATGCCGATGAATTTCTGGTACGATGAAGAGAGCGGCAAGATTTATTTTCACGGCGGCAAAAGCGGACATAAAATCGACGCGCTGAAAAGATGCGATAAGGTCAGCTTTTGCGTTTATGACGGCGGCTACCGCGAAGAGGGCGACTGGGCGCTCAATATCAAAAGCGTAATTATCTTCGGCCGTATCAAATTTATTGAAGATTTAGACGCTGCGGTGGAAATAAGCCGAAAACTGAGCCTTAAATTTACCGATGATTTAGGGTACATAGACGGTGAAATTGAAAAATACGCCAAGGCGACTCTTTGCCTTGAACTTGTACCCGAACACATTTGCGGCAAGCTTGTTAAAGAATCATAAAAAAATTCCCCGCTGACAGATAATCAGCGGGGTTTTATTGTGGGTTTTAGATTTCGGTAGTTCCCTCAAAGCACTTTTCGGCTGTGCCGGTAAGGGTTACGCGCTCATCGGTGTAGTTGATTATCATCTCGCCGCCGGGAAGGATAACTCTTATATCCTCGCCCTTTTTGCAGTAACCGTTAAGTACCGAAGCTACAGCCGCCGCGCACGCTCCTGTTCCACACGCCATTGTATCGCCGTTACCGCGCTCCCAAACGC
>JAFRVM010000249.1 GCA_017438505.1 Clostridia bacterium
CGATAAGACCTAAAGTCGTAAGCATATCGTTTGCAAGTTCCAGACAGCGTGAGAATTCTTCCTCCAGCTGGTCGGGACGAAGAACAAGATGTCCCTCGCTTATCGTGAACTGGCGTACACGGATAAGACCGTGCATCTCGCCCGAAGACTCGTTTCTGAAAAGCGTCGAAGTCTCACCCATTCTGTAAGGCAGATCACGGTAGCTGTGCTGTGTTGCCTTGTATACATAGTACTGGAAAGGGCAAGTCATGGGACGAAGTGCAAATACCTCGCTGTCCTTTTCCTCGTCACCCAGTACGAACATACCGTCTCTGTAGTGATCCCAATGGCTGCTTATCTTGTAAAGGTCGCTCTTTGCCATAAGGGGAGTTTTTGTACGCACATAGCCGCGGCGTTCTTCCTCATCCTCAACAAAACGCTGGAGAGTCTGCACTATCTTTGTGCCCTTGGGCATAAGCAGCGGGAGACCCTGACCGATAACATCGGTAGTTGTAAAAATATTAAGCTCTCGGCCTAATTTGTTGTGGTCGCGCTTTTTAGCCTCTTCACGCTGTGCAAGATATTCTTCAAGGTCGCTTGCCTTTGTGAAAGCCGTAGCGTAGATACGCGCAAGCATTTTGTTTTTCTCGTTGCCGCGCCAGTAAGCACCCGAAGAACCTGCTTCATTCGTGATTTTAAATGCCTTGATGGGCTTTGTGCTCAAAAGATGAGGGCCTGCGCAAAGGTCCGTAAAATCGCCCTGCTTGTAGAACGAGATAACGGCATCCTCGGGAAGGTCGTTGATAAGCTCTACCTTGTAAGGCTCGCCCGCTTCTTCCATAAGCTTGATAGCTTCCGCGCGGGGCAGCTCGAAGTATTCAAGAGCGATGTTCTCTTTGACTATTTTCTTCATTTCCTTTTCGATCTCGGCAAATTCTTCCTGCGTGAAAGGCTCGCGGTCGAAATCGTAATAGAAACCCTCGTCCGTTGCGGGACCGATAGCCAACTTAGCCTCGGGGTAAAGGCGCTTTACAGCCTGTGCCATGATGTGCGATGCTGTGTGGCGGAAAGCACGCTTGCCTTCGGGTGAGTCAAAAGTGCATATCTCCAGCTCACAGTCCTCCGTTACGGGTTTTCTTAAGTCAACGACCTTGCCGTTTATCATGCCGCAGCAGGCGTTGCGCGCAAGACCCTCGCTCAAATCCTTTGCAATGTCCAAAACAGTGATGCCGCTGTCATACTGCTTGGATGAACCGTCTTTTAAAGTTACATTGATCATTTTGTTTTCCTCCTATGTTTTTTATAATGTATCATCAAATGAATACGTTGCTATTTTTGCACCCGCATTAAACAGCGGAACAATTATATTTTTACTGTACCATCCGTAATCTGTGGGTTTTTCTCTTACGTTTTGCAAACAATGTCGATTATTGCTTAAAAACAGAACAATCTTTTCTTTGTCAACACACATTGTAAAGCCCTCATTGCCTTTTGTATAAAAGAATTCAATAAAGACTGTGTTGTCTGTTTTAAGTTTCTCGTTTACAAAACATTTTAATTCTTCGTCGGAGAATTCGGCTGTTTTATAGTTAAAATCATCGGTATCTCCTATTGGCAGGTAATGTGTCAAACAGCTTGTATCGCGATAAGACCAATTTATTTTCTCAAACAGTTTCATTATATCAAATATTTCAACCGGCTTGTAAAAATGTATTTCTATCAACGCCGAACAAGACATTACATTACCCCCCTTTCAAATAACACATAGTTGACAATGCCATTATTTTGTGTTATTATAATTATACAAAAGGGAATGCTGCCGATAGACGGTCAGCCCCCCTTGTGATTTGGTTAAAAAATAACCGCACTCAGTTGGCAGCTTGGGCGGTTATTTTTTTGCGCTGCGATTTTACCGCTCCTCTTGTATTCTTGTATTTAACAACTTTTCCAAACCTTTCAAAATTGTTTGTATCTGTTTGTTTTTGTTATTTCCCCAATACCAATCATCACTTGTTACAACAGAAATAAAATTTGTTTTTTCAAAATCAGAATAAAAAAGTCCCCTACCACACTCACGAAGAGCATAATAAGGGACGAAAATTTATCATTTCCGCGGTTCCACCCGAATTGTGTATAAACACCGCTTTATAGCTTTGTAACGTAAGCTGCACGGGGTGTATTGGACCCGCTCAAAGGTGGTTTTCACAAGCGCGCTTAACGGAAATTCTCACCGACATTCCTCTCTTTGGATAAGCCTGCGCAGGCTACTGTCCTTGTCAAAACTTTTTCATATGAATTATAGATTGATTATAAACCCTTAAAACATATTTGTCAAGCACAATTTTAATTTGAGTTCCCCCATTTTTAAAAGCATAAATTATCGTTTACAGTGGAATCTAATTCAAAAGCAAAAAAAGTGGGTTTTCTTTTTTTGCACACTTACCCAATTCCACTGTTGCTCCTGCTTTAGTGGTAAATTATCGTTTATGGCGGCATCGCTCCGCTCGCCTGTCTGGCAAAAAGCATACTGCTTTTCGCCAATTTTGCAGTCTTGTCTGCGCGCCGCCTGCGGCGTCACTTGCAAGTCTGTAGGGA
>JAFRVM010000250.1 GCA_017438505.1 Clostridia bacterium
ACGCGCCCGACACAATTGAAGTAACCGTTTCCAAGACATGGGAAGACGACAGCAACCGCGACGGCATTCAGCCCGGCAGCGTTACAGTTCAGCTTCTCAAGGGCGGCAAGGCAGTCAGCGGCAAGACCCTTACACTGAGTGCAAGAAATCAGTGGACAGGCAAATTTACCGACCTTGTTAAAAACGAAGGCGGCCAGCCTATTGCCTACTCTGTTGAAGAAATCAATGTACCTACAGGCTATACCCCCGAAGTTACAGGCTCTATGGAAGACGGCTTTACCGTCACAAATACCCACGAGCCCGAGCTTATCAAGGTAGAAGGCTCAAAGACATGGGAAGATGACGACAACAACGACGGCAAGCGTCCCGACAGCATTACAATCAACCTTGTAAAAGACGGCAAGACGATAGATTCCGCCACAGTTACCGAGGCTGACGGATGGGCATGGAGCTTTGAAGACCTTTATAAATATGAAAACGAGGGTACCGAAATTGAGTACTCTATAACAGAGGATGAGGTTGACGAGTACACCTCTGATGTTGACGGCTTCAACGTAACAAACTCCCACGAGCCCTGCACCGTTGACGTAACGGTAACAAAGGAATGGAGCGACGACGACAACCGCGACGGCATCCGTCCCGATTCCGTAACAGTTACACTTTACGCAGACGGTCAGCTTGTTGAGGGTAAGACCCTTACCCTTTCCGAAGACAACCAGTGGACAGATACATTTACCGAGCTTGCCCAGTACAATGACGGCGCTGAGATTGCCTACACCGTTTCCGAGCTCGAAATCGAGGGCTACACCCCTGAGGTTGCCGGCGATATGACAGACGGATTTGTTATCACAAATACACATGAGCCCGAGCTTATCACCGTTACTGCCACAAAGATCTGGGAAGACGACAATAACCGTGACGGCGTTCGTCCCGACAGCATTTCCGTTGTTCTTCTCGCAAACGGCGAGGAACTCGACAATGCCGAAATCACAGCGGCAGACGGCTGGAAGGTCTCCTTTGAAGATCTTTACAAGTTCGAGAACGGTCAGGAAATCGAATATAGCGTTGCCGAAATCGGTGTTGAAGGTTATGAGACAGGCATTGACGGTTTTGTAATTACCAATACCCACGAAATCGAGAAAACAAGCGTTGCTGTTTCCAAGGTTTGGAACGACGCTGACAACGTAGACGGCATCCGTCCCGCAAGCATTACCGTTAAGCTTCTTGCTAACGGTGAGGCAGTAGACGGTCAGGTTATCACTCTTGACGCAGCCGGCGGCTGGGCAGGGGAGTTTACCGATCTTCCCAAGTTCCTTGACGGTCAGGAGATAGCTTACACTGTTGAAGAAGTTGCTGTTGAAGGCTACGAAGCAGCGATTGCCGGCGATATGACAGACGGATTTGTTATCACAAATACTCATATCCCCGTTCCCAAGACAGGCGACAATTTCAATGCAGGCCTTTGGATTATGCTTATGGCAATGTCCGTTATCGGCCTTGCCGCAGTTGTGGTTTTCAAAAAGAAAGTTTACGTTAAATAAGCATTAATAAATAAAAATCTCCCTATCCAAAATTGGATAGGGAGATTTTTTTACAATTTTATTCTCGCAACCTTGCCCCAGGGCGGTTTGACAGCCTCATTATTGAGCAGCCACAGCACGGGGATCGACATGGCAAGGTGTTCCTGCGGAAAAGGCGCGTAGCCGTCGGTCAGTATAATAATGCTTGCAGGCAGATTGTTCTCCATGTGCTGCGCGACATATTCAAATATTATCTGAAAATCGGTACCGCCTCCGCCGTATGGGCGTATGATCCTAAACTCCTCCATGCTCTCAAAGGGGCTAGGCTCTGTAATGGCTGCGTCAAAGAAGCCCAGCCAGCCTTTCAGCTTTCCGCCGAACTGGTCGATCGCCCCTTTTATCTCGGAAAAAGCCGCGCTTATCGCCTTGTCGCTCATAGAGCCCGAGGTATCTATCATAAAAAGAATGTCCTTTACCGTATCCTCTTTCTCGTTGAAATCCGGGAGAAAAAAGGGGCTGTCGTCAAAACGTCTGTCGGGAGGGGAAAAGGAGTAATCACAAATTTCTTCCTGAACAAAGTCGTTAAGTATTGTGCGCCAGTCGGTCTGAGGGCTGCGCAGATTTTCAAGCAGACGCTCGGCAAAGGCGGGTACCGTTCCCCGCCCGTCCAGGCCTTCACGGGTTTCCATGGACGCGGCGGCGTTTGCTATGCGCTGAGTCCATACCTCGCGCATTGTGTTGTCAGGCTCGGTTTCGGCGTTCATGGTGTTATGGTCGTCCCAGCCTGTGCCCGAGGATGCGCTGCCCGCAGTTTTTTTCTCGAGTCCTTTTTCACTGCCCGGGCCGTCGGAGTTTCCGTCGCCGTCGTTGTCGGATTTCTTTTTGCTCGCACTGCTTCCCTGAGCCTTGCTGCCGGGACCTTTTACTTGCTCGCTGTCGGGTATTGGGAGCAAAGCATATAGCTCCTCGGCGGTAAACTCATAGCCTTCACGTCCGTCGGGGGCAAGATGCCGCTGAATTCCTCCGTTTGCGCCGATGGTAATGCTGCTCTCGTCCATTTTGTGCGATTTTAGAATATTTGAGTTGACCACTATATCGCAGGCGATATTAAAGCGTTCGGTTTCCTGCACTGTTTCTCCTCGCTCGCAGTGGCGCAGGGCAAGGTGCATAATTTCGTGTTCAAGCACATACAAAAGCTCCCGGTCTGAAATTTTTTCGAGAAAATCAGGGTTAAAGAAGATTTTTTCCCCGCTTTTGTCACCGCCTGCTCCCGCGTTTTCTATGGAGTCGGTCAGGGCAAAACCGACGTGCATAAGCAGCAGACCGTAAAAGCCGTTTTTTACCAGCAGCTCCATGCGGGCAAGCAGAAGTCTGCGGGTGTATTCCCGCAGCTTATTTTCAGGTACGTCCATTCATTAAACTCCCCTTTGTACTGAGCCAGCGCGAAAAATCGGGAAATGTCATAAGAGTGCTCTTATACTCGGGATCGATGCACATATAGTCCTGCATAAGCACCATGGAAAAATCGGGCGGCAGCCTAAGGGCGTAGGCGACGGAATTTCCGACCCTGAAAAGATCCTTTTTATGCTCGCGCGCGTACGAGGTCATGGCGGATACAAGCGCGTAAAGCGCGTCGGGGGAGCTCGGAGGGGCGGGAGTTTTACCGTCAAAAATATCTTCAACCGACGGCAGATCCTTATAGACCTTTTCCCATGTGCGCAGCTCCATTGCCGTGCCTACGCCCACAAGACCCGACAGCAGCGTAAAACAGTCGTCTATGCTGCCCCCGAATGTACTCAGCAGATTGCTGGCCATCTCCCAGCTTCGGGGAGTGGTAAAGGCCAGCTCATCGGTGGAAGGGTCAAAATTCATCAGGTAATTGGGACGGAAGGACAGAAAGCCGATGATTTTCTGATTGATGCCATGGCTTATCGCCCACTCCTTCCAGCTTTTAAAGCTGCCCTCGACCTCGATGTGCATCAGTCGGTTGGCAAGCGCCTTGGGCATTTTAAAGGCAACCGATTTGTCGGTCACCCTGTTGCCCGCCGCGAGAACAATGCAGTTTTCGGGCAGTTTGTGTTCGCCCACCACTCGGTCGAGGGTTATCTGATAGGCCGCAGCCTGGACGCTCTGCGGCGCTGCGGAAATCTCATCAAGAAACAGAATATTGACCGTGTCGGGGCTGCCGTCCATATGAAAAATCTGCGGCTTGAGCCAGATTGCAAGCGTTTTGTCGGCGTTGGCGGTGGGAATGCCGCGAAGGTCGATGGGGTTGAAGAGCAGCAGGCGCACGTCGGTAACAACCGTCTTTTTGCCCGTTCCGGTTTCGATTTTGCGGGCAATCTGGCGTACCGCCTGGCTCTTGCCGACGCCCGGGGGACCCCACAGCATCACGCTTGGAAGATTTTTAAAAGGCACGCCGTTTTTTACCGAATTGCAGTAGAGCCCCGAGAGCATATCCACCGTTTTGCCAACTGTTATCTGCGGAATATTGCTCATCTTTAAATCACTCATTTTTTAATAACCCCCAGATCCTTATCTAAATCTTTTAGCTTTTTCGCCAGTTTTTCTATTTTATCGCCGTAATCGGTGTCTGCTGCAAGCTCATGCTCGATATCCGATTTTCGGGCAAGCAGCTTATCAAGAGCGTCGCGCATTTCATCGACCCTCCCTGAAAAATCCTCTATAAAATTATCAAGGCGAATAAGTCCGCCGACCTCGCTGCTGCCGGTTTCAACATAGTATTTTCCGTGGTGTTCAAGCCAGACAAAAGGTTTTTCTTTCATCATGTTCGCGGGCAGAAATACGTCAAATACAGAATAGGCAAACACCTTTTGCTTCTGTTTTTGCATGACGTTTTCCGAAAGACCGCAAAACAGCCTCTCGCGCAGGGCACGGCGGCGCTCGATTTCGGAATCCTTTTCCGCTTTTGTGACGGGTTCATGGCGATCGCGCTTCCATTCGGCGAGATCCCGGGCGTCTTTTTCGGCAAGCATAAGCTTTTCTCTGCAATTATTTATGCTTGAGGGCAGAGCCGCAAGCTCGGCCTTCAGCCTCATCTGTTCGGCACGGCCTTTGGATTGAAGGGATATAAGCCGTCCCAGCTCGTTAGCGGTTTCCACACGCTCTTTTATGCGTTCATCCCCAATGGCAAGAGCCTTGACCTCGGCATAATCCAGCACGGTGTCGGATATATCCGAGCCGCTTCTGGCGGTAAGCGAGCCGGAGAGAAGTTCGGAGATAAATCGCTGTTTGGTCTCAAGAAGCTGCCACGAGTAGGCGTCAAAGCTGCCCTCGGTTATGTAGCGGAATATCTGCACCTTTTTGTTTTCATTGCCCTGGCGCAGTATTCTGCCCTCGCGCTGAACCATATCGGCGGGTCTCCACGGCACGTCCAGATGATGAAGGGCGATAAGCTTATCCTGCACGTTGACCCCTATTCCCAGCTTGAAGGTCGAGCCGATAAGCACCCGTACACTTCCGCTGCGTACGTCGGCAAACAGCTTTTGCCTTTTTATTTCGGTATCGGCGCTGTGAACGTAGGCTATCTCGTTTTCGGGAATGCCGAAGCCGCAAAGAAGGGCTTTTAGCTCGTCATAAATATTAAAAGCCTGTTTTGGCACCGAAACATCGCAGAATACAAGCTGCGTGCTTCTTTGGGCGGCGGTTTTGAAATAGATATCCCGCACATTTTCGGCGCATCGGTAGACCTTGCTGTTTGTGCCCGTACCTGCACAGCCGACAAGCCGCACATCAAGCGCGGCTTTGCGCCCGTCGGTGGTAATAAGCAGCATATTATCCTCTCTTCGGGTGACAATTTTGCTTCTTACCATATCTGCACGAACCGAAATCTGCCCGAGATATGCTTCAAGGGCAGGCGTTTTTCCTATGGCGATATCGTCGTAGCCGTCCATGGCGGGAATCTGCGCAAGCTCGTCCATGCTGTGAAAATCGGCAAATCCGGCAAGCATATTGGTAAGCTCAGGCAGATTGTGGAATTTGGCAAAACGGGTGGCAAGGCGGTAGGTGGAGGTGTCTACGTCAATTTCAAAATCCGTCACGGTCTCGGCAAACATGCCTATCCAGCTGTCAAAGCTCCCAAGCCCGAGCAGGGCGAGCTCGCCGCTCTGCAGATACTGCTGCATGGCGTACACCTCGGTGACCGAATTTGTGACGGGAGTTCCGGTGGCAAAAACCACGCCGCCTCCGCAGTTCTGCTTTTGGACGGCGTGAACCTTGCCAAGCATTTCCGCGCATTTTTTTGAACCTTTACTGTTTATTCCCAAAACATTATCGAGCTTTGTTTCAAGCGGCAGATTTTTATAGTTGTGCGCCTCGTCGACAAACAGGCGGGTTATGCCCAGATTGTCAAAATACACCCCGTCATAGCTGTTTTCCAATTCCGAAATGAGCTTGTTTAAAGCATCGTTAATTCTTTCAAGCGCGGCGCGGCGGGTTTTGGTGACCGACAGCCCGGTGGCAAACTCCGCAAGCAATTGCTCTCTTGCCTGCAGTTCCTTTAAATGAAATTCCTTTGAAATCGGAATCTGCTCAAAGCAGCTGTAAGCCATGATTATGGCGTCGAAATCCTCATTTTGTATGCGCCTCAGTATGTTTTCGCGTTTTGCGGGCGGAAAGCTTTTCGGGTCAACAACCAGCAGATTAGCCGACGGATACATAAATTTAAGAATAGTTTCCCACTGTCCCACGATGCTGTTGGGAACAACATACAGGTTTTTGTCCGAGCGCCCGGTGCGCCGCAGTTCCATGCCTGCGGCAATCATGATATATGTTTTGCCCGCTCCGACGTCGTGAGCAAGCAGGGTGTTGGGGGAGAACAGTATGCGCGCCACGGCGTCCTTCTGGTACGGGCGAAGCTGTATGGCAGGATTCATTGTGGGAAAAGTGAGAAATGCGCCGGAAAAATTCCTGCTCTTTACGCACCCGAATTTGCTGTCAAAGATTTTTACCAGTCTATCCTTGCGCTGCGGGTCGTCCCACACCCACTTTTGAAATTCCTCGATCAGCCTTTTCTGTTTTTCCTGCGCAAGCGCGGTGTCGGCCTGATTGACAACCCGGATATATCCGCTTTTGGCGTTCGGGTCTTTCTTTTTGTCTGTAATGACAACGGTTTTCAAATTGAGGGTGCGCTCCAAAAGGTGCAGAGCCTCGATTTTTGACGTGCCGTATGTGCCGGTCATGGCAACACTGTGGTTGTAGCGTGATTTAAAGGGAATCTCCCAGCTTCCGGTCAGAGGGTCATGTTTTGTTCTGTCATTCTCCTCGTCAAAACAGGTATATCTCGGACGACCGAAAAGATGCACTATAAAATCATCTATTATATCGGGCGGAACCCACGGCGAGCCGAGGGTGACGTAAATATCGCCCGAGGAAACTGTCGGCGGCAGCACGTTTTTGATAGCTTTTATATTGGCGTCAAACCATCCGTAATACTTTTTATTTGCCTCCTCGGCAATTCTCAATTTGTTTGCCATATTGCCGGACAGGTACTGCTCGGCAGTCTCCCAGCCCTTGTAAAAGCATTCGTCCCAGGTATCGGGATTTTGATAAATGCTCCCGCGCAGAGCCGAGATGACCTCTCTAACAGGGCTGTCGGTAATCTCGGCTATATATTCGATATCCACCCGCCCCAGGTTTTCAAGCGAGAGCCAGAGTCCGTCGGCGGGACTTTCGGCATGAATGCCCGATGCACGGCTGTCAGATGCAAATGCGTTTTCCCAGGTAAGGGGCAGATCCATGCTTGTGACCTGCCGGGCGTGTTCTTTGTTATTGCGCTCTTCTTCCGCTTTTTTCTGTCTTTCAAGTTTTCTCTTTTTCTTTTCAAGCTCTTCCTTTTCACGTTTTTGGGCTTCTTCCTTTGCACGTTTCATCCTTTTGAGCATCCGGTCGATTTTGTCCGAAGAGACCTCGCCTTTCTCTATTCCCTTAAGAAAGGAATCAAAAAAGGACAGCTGTTTATCGACTTCGGAAAACAAATCTTCTGTTTTACCCATTTTGCATATGCCCCCTTTATGCGCCTTTTTCTACATGATACAAAAGAAAATGTACCGTTTATGTCACACATAGTGTCATAAACGGTACATAAAACGGGACTTTGAGGTTATTGCTCAATTTTTAACGCCTTATACTTTTCCGCCGCCTTTAATATATTCTCCCTGCATTTTTCGGCAAGGTGGGCGGGCTCTGTAACCGTGACCTCGGTGGCAAACTGCATTGCCCACAGCAGCATGTCCTGTTCCGAGATATTCACGGTTACCGTTATTGTATCCTCAGTTTCGCCGTAAAACTGAACATCTCTTCCGAAAAAGTCGATAATGTCGTTTAAAACGCCCTTTTTGGCTATAAATTTTGCCCGAACGATTTTATCCGAGAACATATAGATGTGCTGTTCTATATGCTTTTTCAAATCCAGCCCGTGCTGCATACCCGAGACTTTATTTATCGGCTTTGCGTCGGTTTCAAGCAGCTCGATATCCGAGATCCTGTCAAGACGGTAGTTGGAGAGCTTATCATATTTATCGTAGTTGCACACAAGATAATACCTGCCGCCCGTTGCGACTATCTGGTAGGGATTGATTATGTACTCTCTTACTTTGCCCTCGCTGTTTTTGCGGTGGTGGAGCTTTTTGTCCATGCCGTATTCGTCATAATGAAATCTGACCTGCCTGCCCTTGCTTATCGCCTCGTCGAGAATGTCGATGGTATAAAAAAGGGTATTAACAGGGGAACTGCCGCTATGCACGGTGGCAATATGCTTCATACGCGACTTGAAATAAACATTTGAAAGTCCCTCAAGCTTTTCGATAAGGCGTTTTTTGTCGCCCTGGGGAATGTGGTTTGAAAAAACTATCGAGTCAATAAGCAGGCGCAGCTCGGCGTCGCTGAAATCCCGCTCGATATAAAAGTCGGTGAGCATACTGGTATCCTCGAGCTGACCGGTCTTTTTGTTGAGACCCTTTCTGCTTACCTCGCTGTATTCAATGTTGAAGCAGCATTCGATAAGATTCATCAGATTGCGCTTTATCGCCTTGCGCTCGATTTTCACGGAATACTCGTTTTCCAGCTTTTCCTGGATTTCCTTTTGCGAAAGGGTATGCTCTGCGTCAGTGTATTTATTGAGAATGTCAAGAATATTGAGCATGGTCTTTTTCTTTGGCTGCTTTTCACCCATTCAAATCACCTCAAACATATTTTACATCTTTCAGTGTAATTTTACAATACACTATGGGATGTTTTTGGGACATATACAGGATGGTTAAAGCAGCAAATCAAACTGTGCCTTTAAGCTTTCCCTGTCCACATCCAAATTGCCGCTTATTTGCGAAATATATAAATTCCGCTCAATCGAAGACGCAGCGGAAAGTATTACAGCCGCTTCGCTGATAAGGTCAAGTTTGCCTTGTATTGTGCTTAGATTGTATTTCTGATACAAATGTGAAATGGCATAGCCTATATCGTCAGGAGCAGTATACAGCATCTGTGCGAATTGCTCTTTGCCGAGGTTTCTTATTATTTCTTCGGGGTCTTTACCTCCGTATAGAAAAGGCACTTTGATATTGATATTTGCTGCTCTGAACTTTCCGATTGCGCGGTTTAACGCTTTTTGACCTGCATCGTCACAATCGTAAACAAGAATTACCTCTCTTGAATATCGTTTTAATAATTCGACCTGCTCGTTTGATAATGCGGTACCGCAGCCGGCAACCGCATTATCAAACCCGGCCTGATGCATTGAGATGGCGTCCATATATCCTTCGCAAAGAATTATTGATTTTTTACAGCTGTTTTTTGCAATATTCAGCGCAAAAAGCCCACCGGATTTTTTGTAAATCCGGGTTTCGGCAGTATTGATGTATTTTGGCATGGTGCCGTCGATTGTTCTGCCTCCAAATGCGATAACTTTTCCACTCAGATCTGTAATAGGAATTGTCAGCCTTTTTCTGAATGTATCACAATATCCCTTTTGTGTGTTCCTTACAACTCCGGCAGCAACCATATCCCCAATCCAGAAACCCTTATCTAAAAGATGAAACAGCAGAGAGTTGCGGCAATCAGGAGCAAAACCAAGGTTAAATTTGTTGATTGTGCTTTTTTCAAGTCCCCTTGAAATCAGATAATCGAGCCCCTTCTTTCCTTCTTTACTCAGCATATACGAATGATAATAATCAGCTGTTTCCTTATTGATTTCATAGAGTGTTTCGTATTCACTGCCGAAGGAATCGTTAAGCTCTTTTTCGGGAATTTGCAGTCCGGTTCTTTTGGCGAGAAACTTTACTGCATCAATAAAATCAAGATTTTCGATTCTTTTGATAAATCCTATTGCATCTCCTCCGGTGCCACAGCCAAAACAATAAAACGACTGTGTCTTGGTAAACACTGTAAAAGAAGGTGTTTTTTCATTATGAAACGGACACAGCCCAACCAATTTACTGCCGCATCTTTTTAGAGCAACATAAGACGAAATAACGTCTTCAATATCTGTTCTTTGCTTTAATTCGTTCAAAAAGCTTTCCGGTATATTCATATTTTTTCCTCGCTTTTTAAAATCAGGCAGACTATTCTGCAATTTTACAGGGTTACACAATCTTTACTTTATCTTTGCACTCGGCTTTGAGCTTTTGGATATCGGAGAACAGCAGGGTCCCTTTTTCGACAAGCGCCTGCGTCACTTTTTCAAGAAACGCTTTGTTTTTGATAAGAATGCTTTTTGCTTGCTTGTAATAGCGCTCCAGCTCCGCATGAGTCACGGCTTCGACTCGAGAGTTGAAATTTTCGGAACTTTCGGAGAAAGGTGAAACATCAATCATGCCGAGACCTGCGGTTCCCGTATTCTCAATTTTTCTTATTATTCTGTTACCGGCTCTTCTTATATCCTCCTCGCAGCCTTTTGCGCATACTTGGTCGGAAAACGTCTCAACCGCCGCTTTCCCCGCGAGCAAAATCATTACATCGTCCATGTCACAAAGCAGCCTTTTGCATCTGTGTATAAAGCCGCCCTGTGAGCCCCCGCCCGACGTGCGCACCGAGGCAAGACCGACGCTTTCGGGACAAAGCATCTCGCTCACCACGGTATGTCCGGCTTCGTGAAGAGCTATCATTTTTAAATCGTCGGCGGATATTTTGTTAAAATTATCGGGCGCGTTATACTGCATTCTTAAAACCGACTTGACAATGTCGTTCATGGCAACGGCTTCTTTTCTTCCGTATGCCGCGCTGACTGCCGCTTCGTTTAAAATCGATTCCAGCTCCGCGCACGAACTGTAACTTATCATTTTCAACAAATCTTCCATGTTGATGTCGTCCGAAAGCTTTTTATTGGAAAGAAAATGCTTAATAATCATTTCCGCGTCGCTTTCGGAAGGACAGTCCACTTCGATTTTTCTGTCAAATCTGCCGGCACGGATAAGTGAATCGGGCAATTTGCGGTCATTGTTTACAGTTGCCAGCACAAACACATCGCTACCGTTAACAAGGTCGATGCCCGCCTGAACCGCAACATATTCCTCTGTGTCGCAGTGATCGTTATCTTCGTTGGCAAATTTGTCCATATCGTCAAGAAATACAATAGACGGCGCGTTGTTCCTTGCCTCTTCAAAGGCGGTTGTGATTTCAGCAACAAAGCCATCTCCGCCTTTGTTGCGGCGAACGGTGTAGGTCGTCAGTCCGCTTTCTTCAATAAAACACTTTGCCATTAAGGTCTTGCCCAGTCCGGGATCTCCGACCAAAAGCATTCCGTGGGGGAGTCTTGCGCCCATCTGCCGGTACAGATCTCGGTTTTTGAGAATGTCGCAGATCTGCAAAAGCTCCTCTTTGATCGATTCATAACCTATTACCTTGTCAAATGCACTCATTTTTGTTTCCTCCGTTTTTTATTTTTTTTAGCGCAGCCATTGTCCTTTGCGCCTTAATGATAATGCGCGCTATGCGACAAAAACGCCGCATCTTTTTGATGGCTGCACTTTTTTTGACCCATAAAAAAGCGCCTTGCAAATAAAAGTATTTCGTACCTCATATAATCGCATAGCGCGCTGAATTTGGGCATATTTTTACGGAGTTTACAAAATGTTCAAAAAAATGCCCGCGAAAAATTCGCGGGCAGATGCTTATAATTTGAATTCTTTACAGTTGTCCGGGCGCAAAAGTACCGGACGGTTGCCAAAAGCAGATAACACACATATGCATACATTAAAAAACTACAAAGGGTTACGGCCGGCAAAAGCCTTGAATGCCGCAAGGCACTGAGGGCTGATTATATGCTCCATTTCGCAGGCGACAGCCCGCTCGACCCCGAGACCGATAAGCAGATCAAGAATGATATTGTGACGCTCTATTATTTCATCGGCAATCACAAGACCCTGCTGGGTAAGCTCGATAGCGCGGTTGTCGGATGTGGATATATATCCCTCGTCGACAAGACCTTTTAAAAATCTTGAGACGGTCGGTTTTGAAACACCCGGCGCGTCGGCGACCGCGACGCTGCGCACACAGCCCTTATCGATCATAATTAACCGAATTGTTTTAAGATAGTCTTCGGTGTTTTTTCATAATTACTCCCTATTCCGCGCCCTTGAGCGCTTCGACCATGTCGATTTCCTTATTCTTTCTGCCCACCATAAGGCTTACTATAAGCGAAACGCCAAAGCACATTGCGGCGCTTATGATATAGGTCAAGGGATTGATAAAAATGGCGATTTCATACTCCGAGGCAAGCTTGACCATCAGATATTTTAGCACCCACACACCCAGCGGCAGACCGAGTATAACACCCAAAAGGGATATCCACATATTCTGACCGAGAAGTATGCGCCCGATTTTTTTATCTCCAAAGCCCACCACCTTTAAGGTGGCCATTTCGCGGCAGCGTTCGGTGTAGCTCATAACGCCCAGGTTATAAAGCACCACCACGCCGAGTATAACGGCGACGACAATCAGCATGGCTATCATTGTGTTCATAATAAGCATGATGTTGTCAAAGCCGGTGACTATGGATTCTTTTGTCTGCACGCTCGATATGATTTTTGAGGAGTGTATATCGCTTTTCTTTGCCGCGGTGTAGACCGAGTCGGGCACAGCGTGTATGCCGATTTTTTCGGCATACCCAGGTGTAATTACTATGCTTTCGGTCAGGCTGCGGATTATTCCCTTTACCTTAACGGTGTATTCTTTATCCGAGCCGTAGGGACTTACGGTAAGCTTATCGCCTATTTCCAGCGAGTTGTCATCGGCTATGCGCTTGCTTATATACGCGCCGTCGTCGGTCAGAGAGATAAGCTTTGTCTTGTCATATAGTCCGTCAAGAAAACCGACAAGACCGTTTTGTATGCAGTAGATATCCAGCGACACAGGCTTGTCCCCGAGCTGAACGCTTATCGAACTGCTCCAGTCGCCTTTGTATTTGTCAATGACAGCTTCGCGCTGCTTTTCAGTCGCGTCATCCGCAAGGAAAATGCGGGAGGAATAGTTCATGGCTTTATCAAAGAAGCCGTCAACAAAATAATCGATGGTATCGCGCATTCCGAAGGAGGCAATAATGAGCACCGCACAGCCCATAACGCCGAGCAGGCTCATTGCCGTGCGGGATTTATGGCGAACGGTATCTCTCATATTCCACCTTATGCCAAAGGGCAGTTTGTGGAAAAAGGAGGTCTTTTCAATAAGCATAGCCCTGACCTTTTTGGGGGTATAGGGACGCAGGGAATCGGCGGCGCTGCCGTTCAGCATCTTTCTTACGGACAGCCATCCTATAAAGGTAAGCACAAAAATTATTCCGACAATAATATAAATGCAAAAGGCGGGAACGGGCAGCTTCCATTCGGGCATATCAAAATATGTGCCCATGGCGCCCTTAGGATTCATTATAAACCACGCGAGGAAATATCCCAGTCCGACGCCCGCGGCCGAGCCGACAACCCCGATAAAAAGGGCATAGGAGGTGTAATGGCGGGCAATGACCCTATCCTTAAAGCCGAGAGCTTTGAGTGTGCCTATCTGTGTCTTTTCCTTTGCGGTCAGACGGTGCATTGTGGTTATCATTGTAAGCACGGCTATGGCCAGAAATACCACCGGCAGTACCGAGCCCATGGTTTTGCCCTCGTTTTCCTCTCCCTTGGCTTCGAAGTACGATATGACCTCGTCCTTGGAGAGTATCATCAGGGTCGAGCCGAGCGTTTTATCCGCCTGCTTTATAAACTCCTGCTTATCGAGCCCGGATATTACGTTTATCTGGGGAAAATAGGCGTACCCCATGGCTTTTTCGTACATTTTAGGGGAGATATAGGCGTAGCCGAAGCTGTCGTAGTTGGGCATTATCTGGGTCTCATCCACCACGCAGATAAGATATTCTCCCGATTTCACAAGCCCCTCGACCTTGCCGCTGACCTCGCTTTTGCCGTAAACAAAGGTCATGCTGTCGCCGGGCGATATGCCGTTTGCGGCGGCGTAGCTGTCGGAAAGCCATATACCGTCGAGGCTGTTCGGGTCGTACTTTTTTCCGGAGGTGACGGCAAAGCCGGAAACTCTCGCGTTTTCGGTAACGGTCAGAGCTACGGTATCGCCGTCGGCGTCCTTTACGTCCACATTTACCGAAATATACCTCGACGCGCTGTCCACGCCGGAAATCCGGGCGATTTTTTCCGCGTCCGCCTTTGAAAAACCGTTCTGAGATACTACGCGGTAGTCGGCGAATCCGGTATCGGAAAAGAATTTGCCGGTGTTGACCGAAATAGCGTACCATTCCATATTAAAGCCGAGAAAAATACCTACGCCCAGCGCGATCATTATTATCATGGAGACAAACTGAGCGCGGTACTGTCCCATGGTGCGTATCAGCTTGCGAAACAACATAATATCACCTCTTTACCAGTCGATCTCGTCAGCAGAAGCGGGATTTTCCTGCACAGTCTTTGAAACTATTTTTCCGTTTTTTACCTTTATTACTACGTCGGTCATTTTTGCTATGTTCTGGTTGTGGGTGACTATTACGATTGTCTTGTTATAATCCCGGGCCATTTTTAAAAGAAGTTTTAGTACCATAATGCCTGTCTCGGAATCGAGCGCACCTGTCGGCTCGTCGCACAGAAGAATTTTGGGGTTCTTGCACAGCGCACGCGCAATGGATACCCTCTGCTGCTCTCCGCCCGAAAGCTCACCCGGGAAGTTTTTAAGGTGATCTGAAAGACCCACTTCCTCTATCATTTTCGTTGCGGAAAGGGCGTTCGGGCAGATTTCTTTTACAAGAGCGACGTTTTCGTGCACGGTAAGCGTGGGTACAAGATTATAAAACTGAAAAACAAAACCGACCGTCGAGGCGCGGTATGCCGCCAGTTTTCCTCTTTTCAGGGAGGAGATGTCCTTACCATCTACAATTATTTTTCCCGATGTAGGGCTGTCAAGTCCTCCGAGCAGGTTGAGCAGGGTGCTTTTTCCCGCGCCGGAGGGCCCGAGAATGACGACAAATTTACCCTCGTCAAGAGACAGATCCACGTTGTCAAGGGCGCGCAGCTCGTGTTCGCCGCTTTTGTATAC
>JAFRVM010000251.1 GCA_017438505.1 Clostridia bacterium
TGTTCCCACCACCTGGATCTCATTCAGAAGATAATCAAAGAATTCCCAGCTGCCCATATTGCCCGGGCATTTCAGCCATATATACGGCGCGTTCTTTCCGCCGCAGTACCATATGCCAAGTTTGTCAAGCGCATCGGTCAGAATTTTGGCGTTGTTCTTATAGATTTTGATATTTTCCTTTACCTGCCGCTGACCTTCGTCGGAAAATACCGCCGCGCCGCCCTTTTGAATGATATAAGAAACGCCGTTGGTCTTTGTCGTGCGGTTGCGCACCCACATATCGTTTAGGCACATTCCGTTACGGACAAGCGCTTTGGGAATCACGGTGTAGCCGAGCCTTGTTCCGGTAAATCCTGCGGTTTTGGAAAGTGAGCAAATCTCAATTGCGCAGGTTTTTGCGCCGTCAAGTTCAAATATGCTGTGGGGCAGCGTATCATCCTCAATAAAGGCTTCGTAGGCCGCGTCAAACAGAATTACCGAGCCGTTTTCGTTTGCAAAATCCACCCATTTTTGCAGCTGTTTCTTGCTGAAAACCGCTCCCGTGGGGTTATTTGGCGAGCAGATATATAAAATATCAGCCTTTGCTTCTTCGCCCGGCTCGGGCAGAAAGCCGTTGTGCTCGCCCGAGGGCAAGTGTATTATCTTTCTTCCCGCCATAACATTTGCGTCAACATAAGCGGGATATGCGGGCTCTATAACAAGCGCGCTGCAGCTTCGGTCAAACAGGTCAAGAATGTCGCCCAGTTCGTCGCTCGCTCCGCTTGATACAAACACCTCGTCGTTTTCGATATCCGTTCCTCTGCCGCGGTAGTGGTTTGCTATTATTTCTCTCAGCGAGGGCTCGCCGCATTCGGGCATATATCCGTGAAAGCTCTCCTTGCGGGACTGATCGTCCACCGCCTCGTGCAGAGCCTTTATAACCGCGTCGCATAAAGGAAGGGAGACGTCCCCTATTCCCATCCGGTAGAGGTATGCGCCCGGGTGCTCGGCAAGATAGGCTTTTGTCTTTTGAGCAATGTTATAAAAAAGATAAGAGTCCTTTAAGTCGGCATAATGCATATTTGGTGTAATCATAAGTTGGCTTCTCCTTCGTAAATACTTTCGGCGGGACCTGTCATATAAACAGTTCCGTCTTTTTGTACATTTATTTCAAGATCCCCGCCGTCAAGTGTAACGGTCACGGGCGTCCCATAGGGGCAGTAACCTTTTGCCGCAGCAGCAGCCGCGCTTGCGCATGCGCCTGTTCCGCACGCCATGGTAACTGCGCTTCCGCGCTCCCAGACGCGCATACGCAGTTTGTCTTCACCCAGTACCTGCACAAATTCCACGTTGACTCCTCCGGGAAAAGCAGAATGCTTTTCTATAACGGGTCCCAGGGTATACAGCGGCGCTTTTTCGATATCTTCGACAAATATTACAAAGTGGGGATTGCCGACCGAAACCGGCGTGCCGGTTACATTTTCATTTCCGACGGTAAGGTTTAAATCGTCGCTAACCTGCGTTTTCCCCATATCGACCGTAACGCTTTTGACCTTGCCGCACCTTGTGTGCAAATCAAGCTTTTTAATGCCCGAAAGGGTTTCCACGGTAAGTCGTGTTTTGTCGGTATAGCCTTTGTCGTATACATATTTCCCCACGCAGCGGATTCCGTTTCCGCACATTTTGGCTTCGCTTCCGTCGGCGTTGAAAATGCGCATTTTAAAATCTGCGGCGCTTGAGGGTGAAATATAGATCATACCGTCCGAGCCCGCTCCGAAGTGGCGGTCGGAGAGCTTTTGCGAAAGTTCGGCAATATTTTCGGGAACCTCTCCGTAAACATACAGATAATCGTTTCCAAGTCCGTGCATTTTTGTAAAGTGCATTTCGGTGTCTCCTTTCATTTAGGCGTCGATGGTAGAAACGCCAAGCGTAACCTCTTCCAGAACATCAAGAACCATGCGGACGGTATCTAGCGAGGTGAGCATGGTGACATTGTTGCCCGCCGCCGTTCGTCTTATCGCCACGCCGTCTCCGTAATGAACGCCCGAAAGAACGGCACGGGTGTTTATAACATAGCTTACATATCCCGCGCGTATGGAATCGAGCACTTCACCGCTGCCCTCGCTGGGTTTTCGTCTTATTCTCGTGCGTATTCCGTTATTCTTTAAAACCTCGCCTGTAAGGGTGGTTGCCTCAATGTTAAAGCCCATATTGTAAAAACGGCGAATGAGCGGAACGGTCTCCGCCTTATCCTCATCGGCAACGCTGACCAGTACAGTTCCGTAATTTTTAAGGGTCAGACCCGACGCAATCATAGCTTTGTATGCCGCCCTGTGGAGCTTTTTGTCGTAACCTATCGCCTCACCGGTGGACTTCATCTCGGGCGAGAGATAAGCGTCCATTCCGCGCAGCTTTGAAAACGAGAATGCGGGGACCTTAACATAATAGCGTGATTTTTCTGTCGGATAGCGCACGGTTATGCCCTGCTCGGGCAGCGTTACACCGAGAATGGCAAGCGTTCCTATATCCGCAAGGCTGTAGCCCGTCGCTTTTGATAGGAAGGGCACTGTGCGCGACGAGCGGGGATTGACCTCAATGATATACACCTTTTCGTCGCTGTCAACAATAAACTGAATATTGAATAGTCCCACTATTCCGATTCCCAGACCGAGTTTTTCGGTGTAATCGAGAATGGTGTTTTTTACTTTTTGCGAAAGGCTGTATGTGGGATAAACGCTTATCGAGTCACCCGAGTGAACTCCCGTTCGCTCAACAAGCTCCATAATGCCCGGAACAAAAACATTCTTTCCGTCACAAACCGCGTCAACCTCGACCTCTTTGCCGCGTATGTATTTATCGACAAGCACGGGTTTGTCGGCGTCGATTTCCACGGCTGTCTGCAGGTAGTTCCACATGGATTCCTCTTTTGCGACTATCTGCATTGCCCGTCCGCCCAGCACAAAGCTGGGGCGCACCAAAACGGGATAGCCTATCTGATTTGCCGCCTTAATACCGTCCTCAATGCTTGTTACCGCCTGACCTGTCGGCTGCGGGATTTCAAGAGAGAGCAGCAGTTTTTCGAACGAGTCACGGTTCTCGGCGCGATCGATGGCTTCGCAGTCGGTACCTATAATCTTTACTCCCCTGTCTTTTAGGGGCTGGGCAAGGTTGATTGCCGTCTGACCGCCGAGGGTAGCTATAACTCCCTCCGGCTTTTCCATCAGAATAATGTTCATAACATCCTCGGTGCAGAGCGGCTCAAAATACAGCTTGTCGGAGCAGGTGTAGTCGGTGGAAACAGTTTCGGGGTTGTTGTTTATTATAATAGCCTCAAAGCCCGCCTTTTGTATTGTCTTTACGGCGTGAACGGTGGAGTAGTCAAACTCCACGCCCTGACCAATGCGAATAGGACCCGAGCCGAGCACTACTATCTTTCTTTTATCCGATAACACCGATTCATTTTCCTGCTCATAAGTCGAATAGAAATATGGTATGTAGCTTTCAAATTCGGATGCGCAGGTGTCTATCATTTTATAGACGGGCATAATGTTATGCTTTACCCGCAGATCGAAAATCTCAATCTCGCTTCTGTTCCACAAATCAGCGATTTGCCTGTCGGAAAACCCGAGCTTTTTGGCATATTGCAGTTCTTCGATATCGTCGGGGTTTTCTTTAAGGTCTTGCTCCTCTATAATAATGTTATTCAGTTTGCGCAGAAAGAAGCGGTCAATTTTGGTCGCCTTGAAAAGTTCTTCAATATCACATCCTCGGCGCAGCAGCTCGGCGATTGCGTAAATTCTGTCGTCTGTGCCGATTTTTATATAATCAAAAAGCTGTTCGGTTTCAAAACTGTCGAATTTCTTGATATGGATATGATATGCTCCTATTTCCAGCGAACGTATACCTTTGAGCAGACTTTCCTCAAATGTTCTGCCCACGCTCATGACCTCGCCTGTCGCCTTCATCTGGGTCGAAAGGCTGTTGTTTGCGTCGGCAAATTTATCAAAAGGAAATCGCGGCAGTTTGCTGACCACATAATCAAGCGCAGGCTCAAAGGATGCGGGAGTATTTGCGATTTTTATCTCGTCGAGGGTCATGCCTATTCCGATTTTAGCCGAAACTCTGGCAATGGGATATCCGCTTGCCTTCGATGCAAGCGCCGACGAGCGCGAAACTCTGGGGTTTACCTCAATGAGATAATACTGAAAAGAATTGGGGTCAAGGGCAAACTGCACGTTGCAGCCGCCCTCAATTTTCAGTGCGCGGATAATCTTTAACGCGCTGTCACGCAGCATGTGGTATTCTTTGTTTGTCAGGGTCTGCGAGGGGCAGACAACAATGGAATCTCCCGTGTGGATACCAACCGGGTCGAGGTTTTCCATATTGCAAATTGTTATTGCCGTATCGTTGCTGTCTCTGATTACCTCGTACTCTATTTCCTTATATCCCTTTACGCTCTTTTCAACCAGTACCTGGCGCACCGGCGAAAGTTCGAGGGCGTTTTTCATAATTGTTTTAAACTCTTCGGGGTCGTCGGCAAAGCCGCCGCCTGTACCGCCCAAAGTAAAAGCGGGGCGCAGAACTACCGGGTAGCCGATTTTTTCGGCTATTTCCAGTCCCTCTTTAACAGATGAAGCCGTATCCGAGGGAAGTGTGGGCTCACCTAACTGCTCGCAAAGCTCCTTGAACAGCTCCCTGTCCTCCGCCTGCTCAATGGAAGAGCTTTTTGTGCCGAGAAGCTGTACGCGGCACTCGTCAAGTATGCCTTTTTTTTCAAGCTGGATGGCGAGATTAAGCCCTGTCTGACCGCCTATGCCCGGCAAAATAGCGTCGGGGCGCTCATATCTGATGATTTTTGCAATGTATTCAAGTGTAAGCGGCTCCATATATACCTTATCGGCAATGGAGGTGTCGGTCATTATGGTTGCGGGGTTGGAGTTGCAGAGTATGACCTCGCAGCCCTCTTCTTTAAGGGCAAGGCATGCCTGCGTGCCGGCGTAGTCAAACTCCGCAGCCTGACCTATAACAATTGGGCCCGAGCCAATTACAAGTACTTTTTTAATGTCGGTTCTTTTAGGCATTTTCCTTACCCCCTTCCATTAATTTTATAAATCTGTCAAACAGGTGCGCGCTGTCCTGAGGCCCGGGGAAGCTCTCGGGGTGATACTGAACGCTGAAAACCTTGTCCCTTTCGCATTTTATTCCCTCCACCGTACCGTCGAGCAGATTGCGGTGGGTAACTGTGAGCGGTGTTGTGCTGAGACTTTGCTCATCAACGGCGTAAGAGTGGTTCTGAGATGTGATTTCTATTTTACCCGTTTCCAGATCCTTTACGGGGTGGTTTCCTCCCCTGTGTCCGAATTTGAGTTTATAGGTCTTTGCTCCGTAAGCAAGCGAGATTATCTGATGCCCGAGGCAAATTCCGAAAATCGGACAGCTTCCTATAAGCTCTTTTATTGTTTCAACGGTCTCGGGAACATCGGTCGGGTCGCCGGGTCCGTTCGAGATAAAAACGCCGTCGGGATCAAAAGCCTTTATTTCTTCCGCCGAGGTGTTCCACGGCACAACGGTCACCCAGCAGCCGCGCCCTATCAGCGAGCGCAGAATGTTATGCTTTATTCCGCAGTCAATTGCGACAACATGAAATTTAACGCTGTCGCCGCAGACGTTCCACGGCTCGCGGCAGCTTACCCTCTGCACGGCGTCTTTGGGCGGCTGATAGGCTTTCAGCTTCTCAAGCCCCTCTTTGAGCGGTGTTTCGGCACTTGTTATAAGAACCTTGCGGCTTCCGAAATCGCGTATGGAGCGATTCAGTTTTCTTGTATCCACGCCCGATATGCCCACAATGCCGTACTTGCGCATAATCTCACCGAGGGTGTTTTCCGCGCGGAAGTTTGAAGGCTCATCGTTATACTCCCGCACTACAAGAGCGCCTATTGTGGGGGTGGGCGTTTCGTAATCGTCCTTGGCCATACCGTAATTGCCGATAAGCGGGTAGGTCATAACCACCGCCTGGTCGGTGTACGATGGGTCGGAGAGTATCTCCTGATACCCTACCATCGAGGTATTGAAAACGATTTCAAGAATTTTCTCGCTGTTTGCACCGAAGGAATACCCGTAATACTCCTGCCCGTCCTCCAGTATGATTTTTTTGTCCGGCGTTCTTATCATTGTATTTTTCCTCATTTCGTCCGCTCTGACAAACGCTGTTCAAAACGGTTTTTTCTTGTGTCGGTTGGTATTTTTGTAGGATAACAGCCGTCAAAGCAGGCCGAGCAGAAGCCCCCCCGCCCCGAGAGCTCACAAAGACTTTCCACAGGCAGAAATCCCAGCGAATCCGCTCCGATCATCTCTGCGATCTCTGGGACAGAATGATGACAGGCAATCAGATTGTCCCGCGAATCAATATCCGTTCCGTAAAAGCACGGATGAAGAAAGGGCGGAGCGGAAACCCGCATATGTATTTGCCTTGCTCCCGCGCTTCGCAGCAGCGAGACAATGCGTCCGCTTGTAGTTCCTCGCACAATGGAGTCGTCAATAAGCACAACCCGCTTGTCTTTTACTACATCTTCCACCGCGGAAAGCTTAATATTAACCTGATTTGACCTGTCATTCGGGGCGATAAACGTCCTGCCGATATATTTATTTTTTATCAGTCCTATGCTGTAAGGAATACCCGATTCTCTGCTGTAACCCAGCGCGGCATCAAGTCCGGAATCGGGAACACCTATAACGATATCCGCCTTTGCCGGATGTGTGCGGGCTAAAATTTTACCCGCGTTCACCCTTGCGGTATGCACCGACTGCCCGTCGATTACCGAATCGGGGCGGGCAAAATATATGTACTCAAAAACGCAGAGTTTTTTCTCCTTTTTGCCGCAGTGCTCACGGCGGGAGACTATGCCCTCCTTGCTGAAAATGAGAATTTCGCCCGGCTCGATATCTCTTATAAATTTTGCGCCGACCGCACCCAGCGCACAGCTCTCGGACGCGACAACGTACATTCCGTCGGATGTCTCTCCGTAGCACAGCGGACGAAAGCCGTAGGGGTCGCGTGCGCATATAAGCTTTTGCGGGGACATAAGCACCAGAGAATACGCCCCCTCCAGGGTATTCATCGCCCTGCTGAGTGCCTCTTCTATGGAAGGAGCAGACAGGCGTTCCTTTGTAACTATGTATGCTATCGTTTCGGTATCGCTTGAGGTATGAA
>JAFRVM010000252.1 GCA_017438505.1 Clostridia bacterium
TCAGAAGACTGTTCTTTTTTTCTCCGGAGGCGTGTCCCTCACCTGTTTCCGCCGCTTTACTCAAAACCTGTAAATCAGCGACAGGCTCATTTTTTACCGCGGATTGCGGTTCCGGTACATTCTGCGGCACTGCCAGCATTTGTCCGCATACACCGCAAAACTTGGCGTTATCGTCAGATAAATACGATCCACACATTGGACAAAACATAAAATCCCCACCTTTGATTTTTTATTTACAGCTTGATATATCACCAAACCTTTATCCACTTTAAAAAATCGTCCATAGTTATTTTTCTGCAAAATAAACAAAAAGTGTTTTTGTCAATTTGAATCGGTAATGAAAAACGTCATGAAACAAATGCGGCAATATGCACAGATTGCCGTATCCGCATTTATATATGCCCGTGTTCAAGGGTTAAAACGGTAAAACTGAATGTGTTCTGTTTGATCACAATTATTGTAACATATTCTTCTAAAAAAATAAACTCTTTTTTTCATTTCTGCAAATAATCCTTTCTCTGCGGAAATTGTTATATCGGCAGACCGAATTGTTCACTCATCAAGCAATAAATAAAAACCGGAAACCTGACGGTTCCCGGTTTTGGTATGAATTTTGGTATACTGTTATCTCTTTGAGAACTGGGGAGCACGACGTGCGCCTTTGAGACCGTATTTCTTTCTTTCCTTCATTCTTGGGTCGCGAGTGAGGAATCCGGCCTTTTTAAGGATAGGACGCAGCGCTTCGGAGTTATACTGAAGAAGCGCGCGGGAAATACCGTGACGGATAGCACCGGCCTGACCGGTAACTCCGCCGCCGCCTACGCGGCAAACGATATCAAACTGATCGGCTGTCTTTGTAAGATCCAAAGGCTGACGAACGATCAGCTTAAGTGTTTCAAGACCGAAATAATCGTCGATGTCGCGGTCGTTGATTGTAATTTTGCCTGTACCCTGGTAAACTCTTACACGGGCAACAGAATGTTTTCTTCTGCCTGTGCCGTAAAAATAAGGAACTTTATCGTACATAATTATTCTGCCTCCTCCTTAAATTTTCCACTCTTCGGGCTTTTGAGCTGCATGGAGATGCTCACTGCCTGCATAAGCGTGAAGTCTGCCAAGAGAAATTCTGCCCAGAGTGTTGTCGGGAAGCATACCCTTAACTGCCAATTCCATAGCTCTTTCGGGACGCTGCTGCATAAGGTGACCTGCCTTAATTGACTTTAAGTGTCCGATGTAGCCGGTGTGACGATAATAGATTTTCTTTTCCATCTTTGCGCCTGTAAATACAGCCTTGCCGCAGTTGATAACGATTACGTTATCGCCGCAGTCAACATGAGGTGTAAATGTGGGCTTATGCTTGCCTCTGAGAAGTACCGCGGCCTGAGCAGCTACTCTGCCGAGGGGTTTGCCGGCGGCGTCAAGCACATACCACTTGCGGGTAACCTCAGCAGGCTTTGCCATGTATGTGTTCATTTTAACGTTCCTCCCTGAAAGGATTAATAAAGATTTTTTACCGTTTTAGCGGTAACTGTCGCTTATTATAGCACCATGCTTTTTACTTGTCAACACTTATTTTAATCCTTATTTTGAAAGCTCTTATTTTCTCCTGTTTTCTTCTGTTTTCTCCCGTTTTCTCATTTGCTATTTTACTTTTTTGTGTTTTTAAGGTCGCAAAGGCGGCTTTTTTTGCTTTTTGGGGTTACATTATTGCATAGAATGTGATAAAATAACATGGTAACTTATAAGGGAAAGGATACCTTAAAAATGGGAAAGAAAAAAAGCGTAAACAACTACGCAAATTTTAAAAAGCAGCAGCAAACCCTCATTGCAAAGCAGGAGCAGTCGGAGGCCGAAAAAAAGCAGCGAAAAACCGTCGCCGCGATTGCAGGCGGTGTGACAGCTGTTCTTCTGGCTCTAATAATAACCGTTACTTCTCTCGTTTCCGCTTCGGGCTCCGCGATGCGAGGCAGGGTCGCCCTTTCAAGCGGTGACAGAAAGATAGACAACGCCATGCTTGCCTACTTTTTCTACTCCAACCTTAACGACTGCCTTAATATGTACCACGGCAGCGAGGTCAATGTAAATAAATCGCTTAAAAATCAGGAGTTTGAGCCGGGTACATCGTGGTACGACTATGTTATGTCGATAACACTCTCCCAGACCGAGGAGCTGCTCACTCTCGCCTGCGGAGCGGACGCCGAAGGCATCACCCTCTCCGATTCGGATGTCGCTGGAATAGACAAGTATTTTGAATCCCTGCAGCAGGCGGCTGACAGTCAGAAGATGTCGCTCGACAAGTTCATTTCAAAGAGCGTCTGCAAGGGAATAAAGGCAGGCGATGTGCGCAAGTGTCTTGAGCTTTCCACCCTTGCCGAAAAATACTACGAGACACTCTGCTCGCGTTTTAATTACACCGAAGCGCAGTTAAACGACTATCTGCAAAAAAATTACAACGATTTTCTCTGCGTTGACTACAAGATCAATACATTTCTTTATAACATTCCCAGCGACGCGACCGAAGAAGAGGCCGGCGAGATAAAGGAAAAAAATCTCAATCTTGCAAAAGAGCTCGCGGCCTGCAAAACCCTCGCGGAGTTTGACAATTATTTAAGGGAATACCTTTCCGACCTCAACGCTTCTGAGGAAACGGTCAATCAGACCATAAGCGACACCCTTATTGAAGGCTATGAGTACGAAACAGAGTACGATTTAGGCAAATGGGCTTTCACTCAGGCAAAAGCGGTGGGCGAAACAATGATTTTGGAGGGACAGAATCAGTACAGCGTTTATATGCTGGCAAAGACGCCCTACATACGCACCGACAACACCAAAAATATCCGCCACATTCTTCTCACTCCCGATAGCTATGGCTCGGATGAGGCGGCATTTGAGCTTGCCAAAAGACTCAAGGAATACTGGCAGAGCGGCGAGGCTACCGCCGAGAGCTTTGCTGCGCTGGCAACCGTTTACAGTGAGGATCCCGGCTCAAAAAGTCAGGGCGGACTTTACGCCAATATGGAAAAGGACGTTATGGTGACCGAGTTTAACGACTGGTGCTACGACGCGGCTCGCAAGCCCGGAGACTGCGATATAGTCAAAACGGCTTACGGATATCACATTATGTATTTCCAGTCGCAGGGTATGCCCTACTGGCAGGCAAAGGCACGCGAAATTCTTTTTGAAACCGATTACGATGCCGCGTTTGAAGAACTCAAGCAAGCCCACCCCATTGTCGAGGACGACACCTTTACAGTTAGAGATAAGAAATAGCAAAGCGGGGCGGACAACGTCCGCTTTCCGTGTGTTGCATCACATATCTTTTTGCGACAGTAATGAATTGTAATCATACAGAGAAAAACGGTCAGCGAATAGCTGACCGTTTTGGTTTGTTCTATGAGTGCAAAAAATTTAGGGAATACGATTTCATATTTATTAACGGTTTGGTGATTTATAAATAGTAACTTAATGCCAAAGCAGGGGAAGCGGGCTATGCCCGTCAGTCACCTTTTTTATTGAAAAACTGCTTTACTGTTTTTATAATATTTCGTTTACTGTTTTTTTGAAGCGGTTTATCAAGCACCCAATCAAAACAGAATCCACGCAGCGAAATTCCAAAATATTCGTTCTCCTGTAAATTTAGAAAATAGTTGCCGGAATTTACGTTAAATACGCTGACTTTAACCGGCTGTTTGTCATTTATTTCCCTGACGTAATCATTTTGGTCTGTTATTTTACCGCAAACCGAATAATAAACCGATATGTATTCTATTTTATCATCCAATTGGACACTCTCAACCGCATCCGGCCGCTCAATATCAACTCCAAATTCTTCCAGAAACGCTGCGATCTGCGGTAATTGCCGCCCGGCCTGCGCATAGAAATTTAGGCAGTAGTCACAATTGCATAATTCCAGATTATCATAGTATTCTTTTGTTTTCTCAATATCAACAGAGAAGGTGTATCCTTCCTTTTCAATAAGCATATTGCTATTCCTCTAATCTAATTCAATATTTGCCGATTTTACAACCGATAACAACTGCTCAAAAGAAAACTGTTCTCTGCACTCAAACAGTTGCCACGGCGAGCATATAGAATACAGTCCGTCATCTTCTTTAATAAATGATATTAACGGGTTGTCGTCTGTTTCGATAGAACTGAACAGCAGATCATCTTTTCGGTCAGCCCAAATTATAACCGATTTTAAAAACTCCATTATTGCAAAATTACTGCAATCAAAAAATGGTTTGCCGTTGATTTTGATTAAAAAATCGCAATTATATTTTTCACTTATCAGCTCGGGATAATCTAATTTTAAAAGCTGTTTTTTTGTTATTTTTGTTTTTTTGTTACTCAAAAAATCAATTTTACTCACTGTTATCGCCTGCTTTATTGAATGTCATTTTGTACGATTATTTTTTGATCCCAATACGCCAGAAACTCTTTTGCACACTCAACATGGGATCTGACCCCCTCTTTTTGTTTCGGATCAAGCACTTTAATCCAAACGCCCGGTATCATATTTCCGGCCGCCCCATGACGATATTTTGCGTCGAACAGTTGTTTATAATCTGATGTTTCGTTGCCAAGAAAGACAAGACCGGCAACAACAGACACAAGCAACTGATTAGCCGGCTTTTGCGCCAAATATTCTCTTAGAAGCTTCAGCAATTCATCGTGCCGCTCACAGTATGTATTTCTGTATTCTGCTGCAATCCGACAGGCGGATTCCATATCTGAACCAGAGATTTTACCGTCTTGCAATGACATCCACTCCGGATAAATGTCCCGATTCAATTTAAGCAGTTTTATATCTTTATGCTCTGCAGCCAGTAGTTTAATAAACGGGAGAAGCAAGCGAATAACGATCGGCACGAAAAATACGGATACAGGTGCAAAGCTTGTATGCCGTACCAAAATAATTGTGCTAAACGCCGGAATCAGGCAGGCAAGAATGACAGAAAAAACAAACAGAACAATATGCTTCTTATGTTCCTTAATACGGTCAGCCCTTACTGACGACCAATCTTTTTCCCCTTCAAGGACGTGCTTCTTATACAATCTCGCTTTCACAGATTCTCACTCCCATCTCCAAACAAAAGCTTACAAATAAGCTAACATCTGCACACTTATGTGCTTCTTATTGTATTATAACTAAGTTATAATACACATTCAAGAAAAATCAATCAGAGCAAACGATAAGAGGAGGTACATTCCCACGGAATACCTCCTCTTAAAAAACTTTTTTCATGCTTAAAAGCACTTTCCGCATCTTTCTACGCGGCAGCCTTCGATATTATCGCACCTGTAACAGAGCTCGTTTTTACACGCGCCCTCGCTGCAAAGCTCAATAATATTCTCGCAGGTGGTTTTGGCTATGTTGTCAAGCGCCTCCTCGGTCAAAAAAGCCTGATGGGAGGTGACAATGACGTTGGGCATGGATATAAGCCGCGCAAGTGTATCGTCCGAGACAATATGCCCGGAGAAATCCTTGAAGAAAATATCCGATTCCTCATCGTAAACGTCAAGGCACGCGCCGCCTATGCGGCGGTTTTTAATGCCCTCAAGCAGAGCCTCGGAATCAATAATCTCCCCGCGCGAGGTGTTTATAAGCATAACGCCCCTTTTGAGCGTTTTTATAGACTCGCTGTTTATCATATGGCGAGTCTCGTCGGTAAGCGGGCAGTGGAAGGATATAATATCGCTGCTGCGCAGCAGTTCATCAAGGCTGACGTAATTAATATCACTGCCCTCGGCGGGGAATTTATCGTAAGCAATAACATTCATTCCAAAGCCCCGGCAAATATCAATAAACACTCTGCCTATTTTGCCCGTACCCACAACGCCGACCGTTTTGCCGTGCAGGTCAAATCCGGTAAGCCCGCTCAGGCTGAAATTAAAGTCCTTTGTTCTGATATACGCTTTATGGATACGCCTTACGGAGGTAAGCAGCAGCGCCATTGCGTGTTCGGCAACGGCGTAGGGTGAGTACCCCGGAACGTGCGCCACATGAACCTTTTTAAAGGCGTGCTCGACATCCACATTGTTGTAGCCTGCGCACCGCAGCACGACAAACTTTACGCCCATAGAGTACAGCTTGTCCAAAACCGCCGCGTTTACCGTATCGTTGACAAAAACGCACACGCCGTCGTACCCGCTTGCAAGTCCTGCGGTATCCTCGCCGAGTTTTGTTTCAAAAAACTTAAACTCTATGCTGTTTTCTTTTCCGTATTTTTCAAAAGATGGAATATCGTAGGGCTTTGCGTCAAAAAAAGCAACTTTCATCTATTTTCCTTTGTTTACTCAAGATTTAAATCGGCTGCAAGAGCTTTGGCGTTTTTTACGCCTACGCTTTTTGCGGCGGGCTGACCGTCAACAAAGGCGATAACGGTGGGAATGCTCATAACGCCGAAGCGCTGCGCAAGCTCGCCCTGCTCGTCAATGTTTACCTTGCAAAAGACCGCCTTATCGGCGTAATCCTCCGCCAGCTTTTCCATAATAGGCATAAGCATTTTGCAGGGAGCGCACCAGCTTGCCCAAAAGTCCACAATCACCTTTTTGTTTTCACTAATTACGCTGTCAAAATTTTCGGTTGTCAGTACTGTCATAATTAACAACTCCTTTTTTTATTTTGTCTTTTTTATTTCTTATTATTCCTGTCATTTACAAATCCAGTGTTTTGCCGTTGTCGTCGCGCCACTTCAAATATTCTTCCACGTCGGATTTTACAAGATTCCAGCAGGCGGCAACAACCGCCGCGTCGTCAACATATCCGAGCCCCGGCAGAATATCGGGCATTATATCGAGAGGCGAAACAAAATAGATAAGCGCGCTTACAACTGCAATAATTGTGCCGATAGGCAGGTCGGTATATTCCCTTTTAAAATAGTGAATCACAAGCGAAGCCAAAACGGGAATATCGGCAAGCCGCTCGCCCACAATGGGAATTACCTTCATTTTCTTTTCCAGACGCTGCAAAAACCGTTCGGTTTTGCTTTCGTTCCCCAGGATTTTTTCCGCTTTTTCGTAGCCTTTTTCAAGCTCGACAAGGGCTTCCTGCTCGCTGAGTTCTTTTTTCATCCCGCCGTCTCCTTTCCTCCTTATTTATAATAACACTTTGTTGACATAATTTCAATAATATAAAAACTTACTGTAAATCTTATTAAAAAAGTGCTATAATATAAAAAAACAAAGGAGATTTTTAAAAATGAAGAGTATCAGCGCGCAGCTTGCCGATTTTATAAAGCGTTCCCCCAGCCCATTTCACGCCGTCAGTCAAATTACAGAAAGGCTCGAAAAACAGGGTTTTACCCGATTAAAAGAGGACGAAATCTGGCAGTTTAAAAGCGGTAAATACTTCGTTACCCGCAACGGGTCGAGCATAATCGCATTTGATATTCCTGAAAAAATAAACAGCTACCACTTTCAATTGGTCGCTTCCCACAGCGACTCCCCCACCTACAAGGTAAAATCGGTTCCCGAGCTTTGCGGCCCCGACGATTATCTGCGCCTTAATGTTGAAGGCTATGGCGGAATGATCGACAGCACATGGCTCGACCGTCCGCTGTCGGTTGCGGGTCGTGTTTTTGTCAGGGAAGGCAGCGAGATAGTATCCCGCCTTTTGTATATCGACAAGGATATCCTTCTTATTCCCAACGTGGCAATACACTTTAACCGCGAGATAAATTCCGGCTACAAATTCAACCGTCAGGTTGATCTCTGCCCTCTCTTTTCGGCAGGCAAGCTGAAGAAAGGCGATTTTGACAGGGCTGTTGCCGAATTTCTTGACACCGAGCCCGAAAATATAATTGCAAAAGACCTCTTTCTTGTAAACCGTCAGGAGCCGAAAATTTGGGGACTTAAAAACGAGTTTATTTCCGCGCCGAAGCTTGATGATTTGCAGGCGGCGTTTGTATCACTTGAGGGATTTTTGCAGGCACAAAACAAGGGCAATATCAATGTTTACTGCTGTTTCGACAACGAGGAGGTAGGCTCGCTTTCAAAGCAGGGAGCAATGTCAACCTTACTGAAAGATACCCTCTGCCGCATTAATACCGCGCTCGGGAAAACAAGCGAAGACCGCCGCGCGGCAATTGCAAAATCCATTATGGTCAGCTTTGACAA
>JAFRVM010000253.1 GCA_017438505.1 Clostridia bacterium
GACAGCGCGCCAGATGTTGTATATAATATTTTCAATTATTAATGGTGAGGTGTGAATGATGACTAAAGCTGTTTGCAATATTTGTGAAAACGGTACAGCTATGCCTTCTTCATGCCGCCTTAGTGTCTCTATGCTTTCCGGCATGTTTTTTGCAGTACGATTTTGGTCGTACTGCCTTTTTTATTTTTTTATTGTGAAAAAAGAAAACCGCAGGTAAAATAATACCACACTAAAAACAGGTAATTTATTGCAAGCGGCTTTCTTTATTAACGGAAAGCCGCTTATTTTTTATGAAAGGACACGATACAAAATGGAAGAACTTAAAGAGGCGCGAAGCAAAATCGAAGCCATAGATAAAAAAATGGCGGAGCTTTTTGAAGAGAGAATGCAGTGCAGCAGACAGATTTCAGAGCTCAAAAAGCTTCACGGTCTGAGCATCAGGGACAGTGTGCGCGAAGCCGCACTTATTGAAAAAAACCGTAAGTTTATAACCGATTCTCAAATCGAAGAATACTATGTTGATTTTCTGAAAAATACAATAGATACATCCTGCAAATATCAGGAGCGTCTGCTATGCGGAATGAAGGTCGCCTACTGCGGCAAAAACGGAGCTTTTGCAAATATCGCCGCAAAAAAGACCTTTCCCACCGCGCAGCTTTTGGCTTACAGCAGCTTTGAAAAGGCATACGCCGCAGTGGAGAACGGAGAGTGCGACTGCGCTGTTCTGCCGCTTGAAAACAGCTACGCCGGCGAGGTCGGCACGGTTTTGGATCTTATTTACTCCGGCAGTCTTTATATCAATCAGGTTGTCTCGCTGCCTATAATCCATAATCTTATAGGCATGGAGGGCAGCGCAAGGGAGGATATAAAAACGGTTGTCAGCCACCCTCAGGCGCTCTCGCAGTGCTCCGAATACATTGAAAAGAACGGCTGGAAGACAATTTCCTATTCCAATACCGCTACCGCCGCCCAATATGTAAAAGACCTCGGCGATAAAAGCGTCGCCGCTATCGCTTCCGATGTTACCGCCGAAGCGGACGGGCTGAAAATCATCGAAGCCAGAGTCAACGACAACCCCAACAACACCACCCGTTTTGCTGTTTTCTCAAAGGTACAGAACAAGCCCTCGCTTTTCGCCAAAGAGGACAAGGAAAACTTTATTCTTGTGTTCACGGTCAAAAACCAGGCCGGTTCTCTCGCCCAGACACTTAATATTCTTGGCGCTCACGGCTACAATATGCGCAGTCTGCGCAGCCGTCCGATGAAGGATCTGCGCTGGAACTACTACTTCTACATTGAGGCGGAGGGCAACATCAACACCGAAAACGGCCGCGACCTGCTTAACGAGCTTTCGGTGCTCTGCGCAAATTTAAAGCTCGCGGGCGTTTACAGCGATTAATTTGAAAGACGTGATAAAATGATAATTCCCGTTAAATATTCGGACAGCGGATACGATATAATCATTGAGAAAAACGCAATCAGCCATATTAAAGATTACATAAACCCGGCAGGCAGGGCAGTTGTCGTTTCAGACGACAATGTTCCCGAGCAGTACTGGAAATCCGTCTCCGAGCAGTTTGAAAACACTGTTACACACATTATCCCTCACGGCGAGCAGAGCAAATGCATGACAGAGTTCTGCGACCTGCTCTCAAAAATGCTCTCGGTAAATTTCACCCGCAAGGACTGCGTTATAGCTGTGGGAGGAGGAGTGGTCGGAGACCTTTCCGGCTTTGCCGCCGCCTGTTATATGCGGGGCATTGACTTTTACAACATTCCCACTACCCTGCTCTCGCAGATCGATTCATCAATAGGCGGAAAGACGGCAATTGATTTTGACGGCATAAAAAATGTTGTCGGCGCTTTTCACCAGCCAAGGCGGGTTGTTATTGATCCTGAGGTGCTTTCCACACTCGATAAACGCCAGCTTATGGCGGGTCTTGCCGAGGCAATCAAGATTGCAGCCACCTGCGATGCCGAACTCTTTGAATTAATATGTAAAAGTGATAACCTTTACAATGATATTTCCGAGATTATCGCCCGAGCCGTTAATCTGAAAAAAGAAGTTGTAGAAAAAGACCCTAAAGAGAGCCATTTACGCAAGGTTTTAAACTTCGGGCACACCATCGGACACGGCGTTGAGAGCTACTGTCAAGGCGATTTGCTTCACGGTGAATGTGTGGC